>JANQKA010000830.1 GCA_028281405.1 Hasllibacter sp.
AGCGGGAGGTAACCAGGACGCCGGAAGGACGCAGCTTGACCTCGGCCCCCAAAAATGCGTGAATCCTATTGAAATAACGTATGATTGCGCACCAACGCCACCCCGCGGCGATTCAACTGGTATGAAAAGAATTATGCACCAACACCCGACGACCCTGCAGTTGGACAATGGGACGGAGTTCAATTCGGGTGGGGTCAGGCGGTGGGCGGACGAGCATGGCGTTACGTTGTGCTTCAGCAGACTCGGGACGCTGTCGGACAATCCGTTCATTGAGAGTTTCAACGGCCGTTGCCGCGGCGAATGCCTGAACCGCCACGATTTTCGAACATTGGGCGAAGCGCGTGAAATAATCGAAGCCTGGAGGGTTGCATACAGCACGGAGCAGCCGCGCAGCCGCCTTGGCAACCTTCCGCCGGCGGTGTATGCGGCCGTTGAAGAAGACCGCCAGTGAAGGAGAAGATCGGGAACGGGAGGAGACGATGACCGCCTCAGCCCGGGCCGCGGCGTATCCATATGCGTCGAATCGGCGGACTCCGTCCGCCACCCAACGTCACGCCACAGTGAAGGAAACACAATGAGACGACTGCCCATCTACATTCTGCTCGACACCTCCAAGTCAATGGAAGGGGAACCCATCGAATCCGTCAAGGTCGGATTGGAGACGTTGACCACCACCCTGAGGTCCGATCCGCACGCGCTGGAGACGGCGCACATCTCTATCATCACATTCGGGAGCAGGGCCCGGCAGGTGGTTCCCCTGACCGATATCCTGAGCTTCCAGCCGCCCGACATCAGGGCGTGGGGGTCCACGCCCATGGGCGGGGCCCTGAGTCTCGTTGCCGACCGGATCCGGGACGAGGTCCGGAAATCGACGCCCGATCAGAAAGCCGACTGGAAGCCGCTGGTGTTCCTGATGACGGACGGCATACCCACCGACCATCTGGACAGTGGCGTCGCCGAGTTGCGAAAGGTCAAGACCGGCATGGTCGTGGCCTGCGCGGCGGGACCGAACGCCGACAAGGATCTTCTGATGAGGATCACCGAAAACGTGGTTTCCCTGGACACCCTGGACAACGCCTCCATCTCCGCCTTCTTCAAGTGGATTTCGGCGTCGATCTCGGCCACGTCGCAGAAGGTCGATCTCGGCAAGCAGGACAACAAGGGCGACGACGGCGCGACGCTGGAAGACCTTCCCCCGCCCCCGCCGGAGATCAACCTTCACTGAGGCGGGGTTCCCCCAAGCCCGGACAACGGAGAACAAACGAACTTGTACGTCCTGATAGACATATCGCATCCGTCGCCGGGCCGCGCCCACGACACGGCGAACAAAGCCGCCGCCATCATGCGCGACATACTGGCGGCGGAGCCCGGCGGCGCGGGAAACTTCCGGATCGGGTTCCTCTCTTTCGGAGCTGACCTCAGGCAGTTCCACGAGTCCCGGCCATCGGGGCCGATTCCGCTCATTCCGGAAGCGGTGGAACACACCAGGCTGGGACGGCTTCTTGAAATACCCAACCAAATTTTGCGGAAAATGAGGCATCCGGCGTTCCCCCTTCACCGACACGCGCCACTCCTGTTCATTGTCGGTGAAGGACAGATTGACGATATTGAACGGTTCGAACGCGCGCTTGACCAGGTGTGGGAACGGGAAGCGGGAAAAATCGTCGGGTCATACCCACACGTTGGACAGGGCGACCTGGTCAGACACATTAGCCAGTCGATGGACCCCGTCGCGGACCTGAACAAGGCGAGATACGCGCGGGAATTCCCCGTGGACCCGCCGATTGAAAAGGCGGAGGGACAGGCGCCGCCGGACGACCATCCCGGTTGGCCGTTCGCGCTTGGAGACAAGGACCGGAAGCCCGCCGCGCTTCCCAACGCGGTCGCGGGGGTTCCCTACCAATTCAGATTCCACCCCGGATTCCGACAGGAATTCGACATCGCCGGCGAAAGGCCGCCCGGCCTCGAATTCGACTCCGGAACCGGAGTGCTGTCCGGTATTCCCCAGGGGGACGGAAAGCACGAAATCACCTTCCGGTGGCATGATCCAAAGGCAGTGTTCGGAAGCCGCGTGCGCGAGGAATCGGCCACGTTGACCATCAATCCCGATCCCAAATCCCTGTGGGTCTCGAAAAGTCCGGACCCCGATGCCCCGTTCCAGAAAAAGAACGCCGAGGCGTTCCGGGTCGAAGGCCCCGACATGATCATCGCGGCGGCCAGCGTCCGCGGACGCTCCCACGCCCACGCGGGAACCTTCAGGGACGACGATTCCCGTATATTCACCGAAGGCCCCTGGAGCGTCGCGGTCGTCGCCGATGGGGCCGGATCCGCCGAATTCTCACGCCGCGGATCGGAGGTCGCGGTGAACACCTTCGCCGAACATGCGGGTCCATTGCTTCGGGAGAAACTGGACGGCCCGCTCGATGGGATCGAACCCGGGAATTCCGAGCGCCGGCCCGACGGGAAAATCAGGACCGGGATTTACGGGAGCCTCGTCATGTCGGCTTTCGAGGCGGCGCGGGCGGTCGAACACGAGGCGAAAAAACACGGGAAGCGGTCCGGGGAATTCTCCACCACGCTGGTCGCCGCGGCGGCGCGGAAAACATCCGTGGGATGGTTCACCGCGGGATTCTCCATCGGAGACGGCGGGGCGGCGGTCTTGGGACCGGGGGGAGGCGAAGCGGTCACGCTCACCAAGGCCGACAGCGGCACCCACGCCGGGGAGACGCGCTTCTTGACAACCGGGGAGTTCAAGGACACAAATGCGGTCATGGACAGGATACACCACGCGTTCACGCCGAATCCCGCCGCGGTCGTGGTCATGACCGACGGGGTCACCGATCCCAAATTCCCCACCGATTCCGACTTTCTGAACCCGGAATCATGGGTGAAATTCTGGAACGCGGACCTCGGCCGGGAAGTGGTACTCCATCCGGGGAATCACGGCATCCACGAACAGCTACTCGCGTGGCTCGATTTCTGGTCCAAAGGAAACCACGACGACCGCACGGTCGCCATCATGCTGCCACGGAAATGAAATCATGAAAACCGTCAAAACCAGGGCGAAAACCGTCAAAACCAGGGCGAAAACCGCCAACACCAGGACGAAAACCGTCAAAATCAGGACGAAAACCGCCAACACCAGGACGAAAACCGCCAACACCAGGACGAAAACCACCAACACCAGGACGAAAACCGCCAACACCAGGACGAAAATCGTCGAAACCAAGACGATAAGTGGGAAAACCATCGCCTTCGAGGCAATACACTTCGCGTCGGGGGGCATGAAGGACGTTCACTACACCACGGACAAAGCCAACGTCGTCGCCTTCTTCCGCGATCCCGTGGACAGACGGGGGATGGAGCGGCTGAAATCGATCGTCGGGCCCTACCGTGAGGGCATCTTCCAAAACGACGGCGGCGAATACTGGAGCGAACTGTTCCGCTGGCCGACCGACATCGTCGAACACGGCGGAAGGGTCGGCGTCGTGGTTCCGGCATATGAGCCGCACTTCTATTTTAAAACGGGGTCCATCGACAACGACACGCTCAATATCAAGGGCAAGGAGAAGCAAGGCAAGTGGTTCTCCACATGCCGCAATCACAACAAACTCCTGCACCCCGAAGAGCGCGGCGACTGGCTCTCGCGCATACGCTCGATGATCCGCGTCAGCCGCGCCGTGCGCCGGATGCACGCCGCGGGACTCGCGCATTCCGACCTGTCCCACAAGAACGTCCTCATCGATCCGGTCTCAGCGAAAGCCTGCGTCATCGATATCGACGGTCTCGTGGTGAAGGGAAAGCATCTCCCGGACGTGATTGGAACCCATGAATTCATCGCCCCCGAGGCGGTGGCCACGAGCCATCTCGACAGAAATGATCCCAAGAGGGTGCTGCCCTGCCCCGTCACCGACCAGCACGCGCTCTCGGTGATGATCTACATGCACATGCTGCTGCGCCATCCCCTGCGCGGCGGAAAGAAACACCACGACGACCCCGCGACCGACGAATCGCTGGCGATGGGAAAGCGCGCGCTGTTCATCGAACATCCCAGGGCCCACTCCAACCGCGTGAAACCGAAACAACTGCGTCCCGAGGAAAGGAAATGGGGAGACCCGGACAAAATTCCATACACCATTTCGGGACCGTATCTGACTCCCCTGTTCAAGCGCGCGTTCGTGGACGGAATCGCAGATCCGCGCGCGAGACCGACCCCGGGGGAATGGGAACTCGCGCTGATGCGGACACTCGACATGATCGTGCCATGCGCCCCCGGATGCGACATGGGCTGGCACGTCCATGACGGCTCCAACAGGCCACGGTGTCCCAGCTGCGGGCATGGACACTCCAATCAGGTTCCCCTGCTCGAAGTCCACTCGAAACGGGGAAGCAGACACACGCCCAACGGAACGCGGATCGCCGTGTGGAATAAAAAGTCCCTATTCAGATGGCACGCGGATTCCGAATTCGTTCCCAACGAGCGTCTTCCGGTGGACATGTGGGGGCGCGTGGGCTACATGCAATTCCACGCCGGACAATGGTTCATCAAGAACCTCGGCATGGAGGGCATGAGGAACGTCTCGGAGGATTGTGAGATCCCGGTGGGGGAACACGTTTTTCTCAAACCTGGACAAATCCTGCTGCTTTCCCCGGGCGAAAGGGGACATCTCGTCCATGTCAAAATGACGAATCAATGACGCGGGGAAATAAAGATCGGCACGAGAACGCGGCGCTGGCCATCCTGACGGGATGGTGCGTTTGCCACAGGGCGGCGAGGCACGGACTGTCCGCCCCGGACTTCATTTTCGGCTTGACCGTGTTCCTCGCGAACGTTCTTGTCTCCGGGTGGGATGCCATCGAAACGCTGGACATTCAGGGAAACACGGACAAAATAATCCTCAACATCATGTTTGTTTCATTGAGGGGCTGGGAGACCATGATGGCCATATTCGAATCATTCAAAGCGGAGCCGCGGGAGGAAACCACCGGAGATGTCGCGCCACGCGTGATCGTGACGCCCGCGCGCCGGCCAATTTGGGATCCCGTCGCCGCCGCCCACGCACTGTCGAAGGAAGGATGAACGCGGATGCGGAATTCAATATCGGGCAACCGCAAGAAAACCTCGGACGGAAGGCGGGGTGGCGGAACCAAAGCCGCCGCCGGGGAAAGCGTCCACGCGGCGGAGACGAGGAAAGCGTCCACGAGGCGGAGCCGGGGAAGGGAATTCTCCAGCCCGAAGCGAGCTCCGCGGAAATGATCCTCAAGGTGCACGTCGTCCTTCAGACGACGGCCAGGATGGCGGGATTGCCCATGGCCGCCGCCAACAACACCCTGCTGGAATTGACGGGGGCGCTCAGGGGGATCAACCATCCTCCGAAGCACATCATAATGTGGGCCTTCCTTTTCCGCGACGGCCGTATCCGGCAAGCCGCCCCGCGCCTGCCATTGACCCATTTCAGGCCCGAAGCGGCTTCGCCGGGAGGATCGAACGATTTCCCGCTCGACAGGATCATGGACAACATCATCCGGAGAGCGCCGAAGACGGGAGGCGCGCTCAAGAATCATCTGTTCCTGATCACCGACGGACGGGTCCACAACAGGAGGGCCGCGGCCAGGACAATCGAAAAAATCAAGAAACGCGGAGATTTCAAACTCGTGGCCCTGTGCGTCACGCGCGACACCAACGAGAAATTCCTCGTCATGAATTTCGACGAGTTCCACCACACCGACACCCTGTGCGTCCAGGACTATCAGCGCATGATCGATTGGACCGGAAATCACTCCCCATGATTCCGTGAAGCGCGGCCAAACGGAAGCCGGCGCGCCCCGCGCCGTTATTGACGGGTCCACCAGCTCAGCGGGCGTCGCCATGCGCGGCGAACGGTTGTTCCGCCACGGTCTCCAAACCGGGGGATTCGATGGGGGAGGCGGTATGGGCGTTGAATTCATGCCAGATGGAATCCATCCAGGAGTCGGCGAGGACGCCCATGTCCCTCAGGCCTTGGAAGGCGTCGTGCAAATCCGCCTCGTCGAAAAACGCGGTTCCGGGGGATTTCACGACTTTCTTGATGAAATCGCGGATATCCACCCGGTACCAAACTCATAAGACCCGCGGAGATCCGAAGATGCGGCGATTTGATGATCGTACGCCCCTCCTCCATCCCCACCCGTAAACATCAGGTCCTCCGGGAAAATCCGACCGGAATACTCGAACGGGTCCGAATTCCCCTCCAATGGACTGTCCATGCGCAAGATCAGGATGATTCTTGGACGGAATCGGATCAAAGGACTCGCCGACACGTTGAAGCGGAAAAACCAAACGGGTGGATTCGGTTTGCGGTAGGCCTTCGATGTTCGACGTCGTATCCCGAGCGACGACCAATTCCAACCGAACTCGCCACCGTTTGAAGGGGACAGAGAATTGGCAGTGCATCGTGGATCCGAATGCCACAGGATTTCAGGTCCGCCGGCGTTTCACCCACCGGGGCTTCCCACGACGCGCGGAAGGCTTGGCAATGGCCTGGAGCTTCTGAACGGGCTTCGGCTTCGCGGCTTTTGAGCGGTCGACGACTTATCCGGGGCCATTTCCGCAGCTTCCGAAGCGGTGGCGGTTCGCTTCGATTCGAGCTCGGACCGCCGCGTCATTTGTTTCCGTATTTCTCTTCATGGCCCTGCGGGGCACCATCTGGCCGAGGCGCCCGGCCTCCCTTCGGCGTTGGCGAAGGGGAAGCCGACGGCCCAAGGCATTCTCGTCCTCTTGGTTTCCGGCCACGAATGACATTCCAATCCTCTCGATGGCGATATTGAACCGTGCATTGGTGGACGATTTTGTCTCTCTCGCCGCGTTTACACCGACCAACCTGCCCTGAACGAGGAAAGGCCCCCCACCGCAATGGGGGGCCTTTGGTCGCGGTGGACCGTGTTTCGTACCAAACCGGTCATCGTCTTTGTCGTCCGGGACAGCGGCGTTTCCATTCTCGCCGCAGTTCGGCCCGCTCTTGTTCGGCGGGAGAGCGACCCCGTCCTCGGTTCCTCGACCCGGACCTCCTCCGGGACTATTTCGCCCCTCGGAATTTCGACGAGCTTAACCGTCGACCTCGAATTTTCCATAGATTTCGACAACTTTGGAGGCGGAGGCCTCCGTGGACATCACCACCATCCGATTACCAGACTCTGAGTCTTCGAACTCGATGCGGTCGCTGAGGCGCTCGATGCCGCCCTCGGCGGAGATGTCAGTGACCCCTCCCACCATCACGACTATGGGTTCTAAGTTCAGGCAGTAGACTTTGCTTTCGAGGGAATCGGGGGAATCGGGGTCGTAGGATATGCCGAGGATATTCGACGCCAAGATCAAGGTTCTCGAAATCTTGCCTCGCTGCGGACGCGAGTCCAACTCCACCACGGAGATCCGGTCGTCGTCGTCGTACCGGATCTTGATGCGACCCGTCAAACAGTTCCAAGTGGTGGTAGTGGTTTTGAGAGTCACCGAACCGGCGGTCACCTTAGATACGGAGAACTCGTTGGACATCACCACCATCCGATTTCGCGACTTTTCGTCTTTGAACTCGATGCGGTCGCTGAAGTGCTCGATGCCGTCCTCGGAGGCGATGTCAGCGACCAAGTCCTCCACCACGATTTCTGCGGTTGTCAGGAAGTGGACTTCGCTTTTGAGGGAATCGGGGGAATCGGGGTCGTAGGAAATGCCGAGGATATCCGACGCAAAGATCACGTTTCTCCCCATCTCGCCTTGCGACTGCGGTTCGGGCGTGTCCACCACCACATGGGAGATTCGGTCGTCATCGTCGTACCTGATCTCGATGCGCCCCTCCAAAGTCTTAAAGGGGGTGGTGGTTTTGAGAGTCACCCAACCGGCGACCTTGATGGCGTTCTTCTTTCCCATTTTTTGGATCCTTTCCTGGGTGTTGCTGAGTGGAATTAGTTCCGATGACAACCCTCATCAGTGGGCCTTTTTCCCGAATCGGGCCCATTCGGGCTTCGTTTCGAGTGTGCTGTTCAAGCACTGGTCCACGGAAGCCGACAAGTCGGCTTCCGCTACTCCTTGATCGTCCGCCACGCCCGCAATCTGGTCGCGTTCGCAACCGGACGATGTCCCCTCTTTGGCCTCGGCCTGGGACGCGGAGCCGACCGCCCGCGGCCGCTCCGCGATCCGGGCCGAATCGTTCGTCGTCTCTCCCCTCTCC
>JANQKA010000843.1 GCA_028281405.1 Hasllibacter sp.
CTGAAGGGGAATCGCGATCCGACCGGGAAGATCGGCGACGCTCGGTTGCGCGACGCGGGTTCTCGGATGCGCGTCGCGGGGAGCACGGTTGCGCGTCGCGAGGATCTCGTTGGCGCGTCGAGGGGGAGCTCGGTTGCGCGTCGCGTGGAGCTCGTTGGCGCGTCGAGGGGGAGCACGGCTGCGCGTCGAGGGGAGCTCGTTGGCGCGTCGCTGAGGAGCACGGTTGCGCGTCGCGTGGAGCTCGTTGGCGCGTCGCGGGGAGCACGATTGCGCGTCGCGGGGAGCGCGGTTGCGCATCGCGTGGAGCAGGTTTGCGCATCGCGTGGAGCGCGATAGAGCCGCTCCGGGATTGCGGCGGCGGGGTTCGGGGCGCTCGGGAGCGGAATTGGTCGGGGGTGTCGGCGGTGGGCCGTGTCGGCGGACACCCCCAGCCGTGCCCGTCTTGGACAAAGGATCGTTCCGGGGCATACGCGGGCCATGGACGCGATTCGGGATATCGCCATTGTCGGCGGCGGCTTGGTGGGCAGCACACTCGCATACGCGCTGCGGCAAGCCGGGTTCGACGTCGCCCTGGTCGAAGCGCGGTACGACACCGGATCGAAGGAGTTCGACGGACGCGGCTACGCGCTCTCGCACGCTTCGGCTCGGATGCTGCGGACCCTCGGAGTCTGGCGGGCTCTCGAGGACACCGCCCAACCGATTCTCGACGTCCGCGCGAGCGACGGCCGGGTGGGCGAGGGCCCGTCCGCATTGTGTCTGCACTTGGATCACAGGGAACTCGAGGAGGGGCCGATGGGGTGGATGGTCGAGGCCCGCCATCTTCGTCCGGCCCTGTCGATTTCGCTGGACGGGGTGGCGCGCCGCGTCGGAGCGGGCGTCGTGTCGCGGACGACCGATTCCGTGTCGACGCTCCTGGCACTCTCGGACGGCTCCGAAGTCCGGGCGCGGGTGGTCGTGGCCGCGGACGGAAAGCGGAGCGGAATGGCCGCCCGGGCCGGAATCGAGCGGACGGGTTGGAGCTACGGCCAGACCGCGCTTGTCTGCGCGATTTCCCATGAACTGGACCACGGGGGCGTCGCCCATCAGTTCTTCATGCCCGAAGGTCCGCTCGCCATTCTGCCGCTCAAGGGCCGCCGGTCTTCGATCGTCTGGAGCGGTCCCGGCGATTCGGCGCGGCGAATCAACGGGTTGCCGGACGCGGATTATCTCGCGGTTCTGCGTCCGCGTTTCGGCGATTATCTGGGGGACATCGCCCTCGAAGGACGCCGTTTCTCCTATCCGCTGGAGCTCAGTCTCGCGAACGATTTGACGGCGGATCGTCTGGCGCTGGTCGGCGACGCGGCCCACGCGGTCCATCCGATCGCGGGGCAGGGACTGAATCAGGGGCTCCGGGATGTCGCCACGCTGGCCGAGATCCTGACCGACGCCCGCCGCCGGGGCGAGGATTTCGGGAGCGCGGCGGTCCTGTCGCGCTACGCCCGGTGGCGGCGGTTCGACATCACCGCGCTGGCGATCGCGACCGATGGATTCAACAGGCTGTTCTCCAACGACGTTGGGCCGTTTCGGGCGATCAGGAGGCTGGGCATGGAGTTGGTCTCGGCGTTTCCGGCGCTGAGGCGGGGCTTCATGCGAGAAGCCGCCGGACTGACCGGCGACCTTCCGCGGCTGTTGGCCGGCCGCAGGCTCTGACGAGCGTACTCCGGCATCGACTTGAGCACCAGCGGTCTTGACGGAATCGGTATCGCAAGTCGCGTGGATATCAACGCGACACGTTGCGGGCCGCCGCCACCATCGTCAACTGGAGTGGCGTTCGCGCCTTGGAGGTTTCGTATTCCACATCCAAGTCCCCCGCGAGGCTGTTTTCAGCGCGAATCGATTCTTCGATGCAATGTGTTCCTTTGGTAATGCGGAGTTTCCAAGGTGCGATCGTGGCCGTGTCGATTGGTTGAAGGCGATCAAGGAAATGCCGGCTCCTTCGGGCTGGGAATGTTTGGAGGCCGTCGGTTGCCTGTCCTGAAGGGACAGGAAAATCCGTCGCAACGGTTGGGCGGGGAAAATCCACCGGGCGCACGAACGCGGTTTCAAAGAACCCTCGAAGCCGAAAGTTTCCATTGCCAAACGCATTTGGCGGGCCGAAATCGATGGTCCGGATATCAAGAGACCCACATGATTTCCGCACCAATTCGGTCGGGTCGGCTCCAAAGGACTTCCGGGAGTGGTCCCTTTCGATATCCCGCCCTCCACCGCCGTCAAAGCGGGCGGGAAAAAAACGATTCATTTGGTGGAGGAACCAGGCCCGAGCCGATCCTCGATCGCATTGGAGATCACCCCATGCCTGGTCCATCTATTGAATCGATTGTAAATCGTCTTCGAAGGGCCATACGCCTTGGGTATGTCGCTCCAGCGGCAACCGGTGCCCATTTTGAAATAAATTCCGCTCACGATCCGCCGGTCATCGACCCTCGGGATTCCCCGGGGTTTCGGAGCGTGTACGCGGAATTTTTCAACATCCCCGTCGGCCAGCATGGGCAGATTCCGAAGGGGAATCGCGTCGAGGGAAAGTTTGAATTTCGTCAGCCATCGCTCGAGCCGGATTTTGTCGCCCTTGAGATGGTCGAGATCCGCGGATATCTCCCGTCCACGCCGCCCGCAGGCGATCCCTGCGCGTATGAGCCCCAAATTGCCTCGGCGGGCCCTTGGCGACTGGCCGGGAAATTTCGAGAGTTGGGCTTCGATCGTTTTCAATTCAGCCTTGGTGGGCTTTTGAACGCGCAACATGTCTGACCTCAGTTGGGAAACGCGGTTTGGATTCCGGCATGCATTCACGACGGTTCGCCACGCGCAAGGCATGACAGTTCACAAATCCGTGAAGAGGCGCACGGACGCGTGTTCCGCACAAGCGGTCCTTCATGCCAGACCGCGTGAGACTCCCCGCTCAGTCTGAAGTGTGGTTTCATTATTCGTATTTGTACGGATACGGATTAATGCGGAGACCGGAATACAACTTTGGCCTATCGTTTATTCCGTTCGGCCCAAGAGGGTGTAATCAACATGGCATTCGCGCCCCGAGAAACCGATTCAATGCGTCTACGAGCCAGCTTCATTGGACATCGGTTGTCCGCCTCTTCCGAGACAAGGCGATGAAGCGCGACCCATCGAAGTCCCGAAATGCACAGAATACCTTGCCCGGGATCTTGGCGGACCCAATGGTCCTGAAGAACGGGTCGCCCGTAGTCGTCCGCACCCAAGCGGGAAATTTCATCATTTGCGCGCACATCATGCCGCCCACCGGAAGATTTTATGGACCAAAGTCCGCGCCCGCATTATTCCAAATGATTCGAGAACCACATTGCCCGAACGCACCACAGGGCGATCCCGCCTGATTTCCCGTTCCGCAATCGTATCAATTGCCGCCGTCATCATCCCGAAGCCGAGGGCTGATCCCGCGGGATGGAATTCAAGGTGGATCCCCCCAACGGCCAACAGGAATGCGGCGCGCGCCTCCGCGCGCCTCCCGCGACTCAACGGACCTCAAAGAATCAGATCCTGGATGTACTCGTTGGACAACTCGCCCTGACGAATCCAACGCCGCTGTTTTTTGTCCCAAGCCAGTCCCTTCGAGACGCGGATGTCCCTCACCCCACCAGGGTCCGTTTCAACCTCTCCCAAAATCGCCTTCATCGGCGATCCGGAGATTTTGTTCGCCTCGTCCCAACGCTCCTTGCCTACGTGCAGAACGGTCGCCAGCACGACGACCCAGAAGCACAAGGCGATAAAGACCAGGACCAGTCCGATGATTCCAAGCCAGAACAGCATCACTTCCTCCCCTCGCGATCCTTCGTTTGGAGTACATGCGCAGACCAAGTCGTGGCATACTCCGCGGGTTTAGGGTCGTTATCCCGGGATTCAGTCAATGTAAATCCAATAAATCACACGTTGGAATCGCCAGGCCATCACATCTCGTGATACACACATCGCAAATTATCACGTTTCGTGAATTCCGTGCTTCTCAACTCCCTTGGACAGGCCAAATATTCAACGTTCCAAAGAGTCCAAGTGCACGAGTGGTGTCGCGCGCACTCCGCCCCGCGCCAAAGCAGTCCGCCAGAGTAGGCGGTACAGCCAAATCCCATCTTCGCTGAGATTCTACCACCCCGCTTCGCCCGCATGGCCTCGCGCCCAGTTCAGCGAAGTGGTTGGATGCAGGCAAGTCTCTTCCTCCCAACCGAAATACCGGAATACGCCCACTCAGCTACCAACCGTTTGACCGCATCTCCACCTGACGCGATGATGGGCATTCGAATTCAATCGCTCCTTCCCCAATGACGGCAAGCCGGTCGGGAGCCGCCCCAACCGAGGCGACCAGGGCCGGCCGCGCCCCGCGGAGCGTGTCGATCGGTGTGACGGACCGTTTGGCGATGCTGAAATTCGCCCGGGACAGTCGTGGAATCCCGTTGATCATGGGAAACTTGACCTCCCGAGATCGCGATGAGGTCGCCCGTCCCATTGGCTTGCCGCAAAATCCCAGTCGGTGGAGCGGTTCATGTAACGCCCGAAAGGCGGGCGGGGGATCGATCCCCCTCACCGTCAGGTCGAGCGGCCGGCCAAATCCCCGCCGAAATCCGACCATATCGCGTCCAACTCGGCGAAATCCGGGCTCCTTCAATCGGCGATGGTCGGCGTTCCAGCCCGCCACCCCTATCCATCACCTTCGAAACCCCGCGAACGGCCGATTTCGGGTCGGTCTTGGTTGTTCAAATCGGGGCCGGGCATCCATGTCTCCCGCTCCGGGGATAAGATTCGCCTCCGGCGACCAGCGCCTTGAACGGGAACACGATCCGACACATTCGTGAGGGCGCGCATGTCCCGGACATTCGTCTTCCGAGCGCGGAGCATCGAAGTGGTCTCCGCGGGTGAATGGCCTTCGATGGATTGTGGCGGTCGGCGTCCCCTTCGTCGGAGGTGGATTGGACCGCCCCCTCGCTCCACCGCCATGGAGACGGTCCCGATGAACTGTTCCCAGGACTCCCGCCACGGCCCTTCCATTTTGAAGGCGACCCGACGCCCTTTGGTCGGCGGTCGAATTCGATGGCGCCACCGCGCCACCACCCGGGTTGATGTTTTGTTGGAGAATAATTGAAGATTCCGAGCGCTGTCCGCCGAATTGGTCGTGAATCGCGGCACTCGCAGGCCGTGCGGAACAGGCGCGCGAACCAACGCGTCCACCAGCCAAGTGGCGGCTTCGCGGCGCGAATCGAATCAGTCGATTTCCCGGGCTTCCGACTCGAGCATTATTGGTATGCCGTCCCGGACCGGAAACGCGAGGTGCGCGGCCTTCGACACCAATTCCCGCCGCTCGGCGTCGTAAGTCAGCGGAGCGTGGGTCACTGGACACACCAAACCCTCCAGCATGCGGCGGTCAACCGCTCCGCTCATTGCGTCGTCACCCCGCCCGCGCAGCCGCGCAGACCGAATTCCAGCAGCGTCACGAAGGTCTCCCTCCGTTCGGAGAGGGTCGGCGCCTCGAGCAGGGCCTGCTTCTCCTCGGCCTCGAGCGGGCACAGCATGGAAAGCGAGTTTATCAGCAATTCGCTGTCGGCCGTGCGCAGGCCGTCCCAGTCCGTCGAGAGTTCGTTCGCCTCGAAGTAACGTCGAAGCAGGTCGAAGAATTGATCCCGGTCGAAACCCGTGTCCCGTTCCGCGTGGCCGAGATCCTTGTCGAATCCCGCCCACGACGCCTCCACCCGCCTGTAG
>JANQKA010000847.1 GCA_028281405.1 Hasllibacter sp.
ACGCGCCGACCCGAACTCCGCGGGTCGCGAATTCCAAGGCTGCCGCGCCGCGTGATTGGAGGAGCGGCTTCCGAATCCGGTCCTGCGGCGAAGCGGATCCTTCGGGGCGCGGTCCCCGAATCCAACGAATACATTCCCGTATGCCTTCACGATGCGGCGGAAACACCGGGGTCAATCACATTCGAATACAGGGATGCGCTTCTCGGGGAAGTTCTTTCGAAGCTGCCGGTGCGATTGTTCGGGGGACCAAAGTGATGCCCCGTGACGCGTCCAATCCCGGAGGCGCGATGTTTTCCATCGGTCACTCCACGCATCCCATCGACCGATTCATCTCCCTTCTTAAGATGCACGGCGTCGAGGTGGTCGTCGATGTTCGCTCATCGCCATTCAGCAAGTACAATCCGCAGTTCAACAAGGAAAACATCGCCCGCTCCCTGAAGGGGGCCGGGATCAAATACCTTTTCATGGGAAAGGATCTCGGAGCGCGGCCCGTGGATCCATCGTGCTACGACGGGCGTGGAAAGGTGCGGTACGAACTTCTGGCGCTCCGCGATGGATTCAAGCATGCCATTTCCCGGTTGCTCAGAGGCGCGGAGGTTTATCGGGTGTCGCTCATGTGCTCCGAGCGGGAGCCGCTGGAATGCCATCGAACGCTTCTGGTGTCCCAAACGCTCTTCGAGGCCGGATGCGCGGTCAAGCACATCCTCCAAGACGGAAGTCTCGAGAACCATGATGACACTCTCGATCGCCTGCTTCGCGCCTCGCGTCCCGACGCCGGCACGCGGGATCTGTTCGACGCCGGGGACGGCGGTCCCGGCACCATGGAACAGCTTCGCAAGGAAGCTCTTTCCAAACAGGAGTCGCGAATCGCGCATGTGAATAGCGGCCCCAGGAATCCGGAGGGATAGTGAAATGCGGATCAGCACGATCGGGTTCACCAAAAAGACCGCCAGCAAATTCTTCGGTCTGATCAAGGAATCCGGAGCGAAACGGGTCGTCGACGTGAGGCTGAACAATGTCTCGCAGCTCGCGGGCTTCGCCAAAAGGGACGATCTGCGGTATTTCCTGAAGGAGATCTGCGGCGTGGACTATGTTCACCTTCCGGACCTGGCGCCCACGAAGGACATGCTCGACGGCTACAAAAAGGGCCGGATGGAATGGACTCAATACGAGCGCGGGTTCCTCGATCTAATGGAAGAGCGCAAAATCGAACGTGAAATTCCCGAGGATGTCATCTCTGAAGGCTGCCTTCTCTGCAGCGAGGACAAGCCGCACCAGTGTCACAGGCGGCTTGTCGCCGAGTATCTACGGGATCACTGGGGAAGCGTCGAAATCAAACATCTCGGATAGTCGCCGCGTGTGGTGTTCACCGCCGAAGGTAAGGAGCGGCGGACAAAAATCACTTCGGGCAAGGTGGATCGGCCATCGTGTCAAGATGAATAATTTCGGCACCGTTTACGGATGATGCGTGAATTTGCTTCAAAAATATGTATGCGACGTGTGGATGATAAGAAAATGCCTGAGTGTACGCGGAAATCACATTTCGAAGCCGTTCTCCTGTCTCGGCCAAGATTTCCACCTCATTTGGCGGGAGCCTTCCATGTACACGGCCCCTCCGGGAGGAATCCTGGTGAAGCCGGGGTCGACACCTGGTGATGGAGGCGCGATTTTCCCCGACCTCCTGTTGCGAATTTTCCGCGATTCGCGCCTATTTTCCAATCTTTTTGTTTGGAGGGGGCGCTAGGCGGTTTCCCGAATTCCAACATCGTTGCGCCACCACTTGGAAATCCTCTGCCAGTATTCGCCTTCCCGTTGCGATAAATTCGGAAGCGCGTCCGCCGACTTTGTAATTTTATTTACGCGCTCCGCCCAAAAATCACCATCGCGGCGCAAAATGAATTTGAGTGAGATCCACTGTTGCTCGAATTCCTCCATGTTTGGAAACTGCCGCACCGCCCAAATCACGAGTCCTCGCAGCGCGAGGTCTTCGACCTCTCCGGATCTATACTCCCTAGGCAATCTGCAAATACCCAACAGCGCCGCCCGTAGATAATTCACATTGTAAATTCCGGAATCGCCGCTTTCCGCGCAGACCGACATCCAGCGTTCTTCCTGATCGGCATCCAAAGCGCCGTGCTTCGCCGCGGATTCCTGACTAGCCGCGAGAATGTGGAAATATTCGCGCCGGAGGTCAAAGTATTCATCGGCACCGATATTTCCGAAAAAATCGTTCCATTCGGAATACCTTCCATGAAAATCTACCACGGTCCGCTCTGGCAATACCCGCCGGATAATTGTGATGAGCGCCGTCAGCTCATAAAGTCCTATCTCGTAGTCAACACCTCTCCTGCTGAAAAGCGTGGGCATGTGATCGTTCACAAGGGATGCGCACCCCTTGTCGAGGCTTCGTACAATAGCGGAATCTTCATCTTCCTGACGAATTACCGTGTCCACCACGTCGTCCGGCTCGGCGGGGGAGAGAGCGGCGATGGCGCCCCTGCCCTTGATGAGATCAAGGAGCGCGACTTTCCCGTCATCCGGCATTCTCGCCTTCCACTTCCTCAAAATCGAATCGATGTCCATGTTCATGTCCGAAATCCTCACTCCGATGTTCCAAAGCAATCGATCCCGCTTTCCCGCGACCCGCCCGCATGCGGTTGTGGGCGTGTCCGGATCACCGCTCCGGAAGGGTGACGAGCCGTTTTTGGATTCAGTTCACACGTTCCTCGGACAATCGGGACGGGGAGCGGAGCGAGAGTATTTCCCGAATGTATTGTCCATGCGGGTCTCGCCCGTTGAGCCTCGCGTTCGTTTCGGTCTCCCCCACTCCAAATTCCCATCGCTCCGATCCGTCCCGCGCTGATCTCCTCCCGTACCAGAATCCCTTCGCGCCGGTATCCCCTTCGTCTGTTCATCGCGCGGTTGGCGAGGCTACTCCCTCTGGCGGGGCTCCTCCCGCTGGCGGGGCGTCGGTTCATTGCCGGGACCTCACGCCTTTCGACTTTTCCCGTCATGGTGCCTCACCCGGTTCCACGCGCCGCGCGCCGGTCCAAAAGAACCCCGAATTCCTTCAGTATGTATGAATCCGGAATTTCGGTGTTGAACTTCACCTTGAAGTTGTTCTCCTTCGCGACTGTGTGCCAAGGGGATCCCTCATTGTGGGTCAATTCCGAGATCGCGAATCCGGATAGGTGGCCGTACCGCTCCCAGATCCAGGCGATGAACTTCCTAAATTCCGAATCATCGGCCCCACGTTCGGATGGGGACGGAAGGGATGCATGGACTTCGGCTCGCGGATCGGCCTACGCCCGAAATTTCTGAGTGCGGAGTACAATCCGGCGAACACCGGCCCGTACCTCCAGACCTCGGGGCGTTCCAAGGTCAGACGCTCATCTTCGAGGCCCTTGGCGGCGAGCCACCAGCCGTAGGAACAGTAGACGAGCTTCTGAAGCTTCATGTGCTCGATGCCGTCGTCTCTTCCGAATTGCTCGACGAAATTGTTGGCGATCGCAAGCGCCGTGTACAGAACCGACTTCATCTCCTCTATTCCACCTCCGCTTGACTGGCCGATTCACACGCATGTCCGCCCATGGCGCGCTTCCTCCACATCGGGAACCCCGCGTATTCCCATACGCGTCCATTGACGCTCGAAGACGTGACCCGCTCCGATTCGCAAGCCGCTCTCCGTGAAGAACGCGCGAATACGGCTACATGTTCGGCGCGCGACCCGACCATCCGACACAACATGTGGGCGTCCCTCTCCACCTTCTTTCCGGATGCACATCAGATAGCGCGTTCCCGATGGGAGGCAACCGAAATCCGAGGCTGCGCGCGCCCTCGCGCGGGGCAAGTTCGCCCTCGGTGAGCGCAATCATTCGGTACGCATTCGTTGGCCAGTCCCGGCGACCTCCCCCACTGGACTCGCGGCGGCGGGTTGATGAATTTCCGTGGCCCGCGGCCGACTTCCGACGGGACGAGACCGTGTCCCGGAGGTCGGGCGCGAACCGAGGGCATGTCCGCCCCGGTTGAAGCAATCTTCTTGCGCGCATTCGTTGGCCGGGCCTCGCGTCCTCTACCACGGGACGGAGTCGGCGGGTTGATTGATTGCCGTGGTCCGCGGCCGCCATCCGACGGAATGAGACCGTGGCCCGGCGGTCGGTCGCGAACCGAGGGGCATATCCGCCCTCGGTTGACGCAATCTTTGGGCACGCCTTCGTTGGCCGGTTCGGCGTCCTCCGCCACGGGACTTGCGGCGGTGGACAGATGGATTGCCGTGGTCCGCGGCCGCCATCCGACGGGATTAGACCGTGGCCCGGCGGTCGGGCGCGAACCGATGGGTATGTCCACCCTCGATTGACGCAATCTTTGGACGTGCCTTCGTTGGCCGGGTCAGTTGTCCTACGCCAGGGACGCACGGCGGCTGGCCGATGGATTGCCGAAGCCCGCGGCCACCTTCCGACGGAATGAGACCGTGGACCGGCGGTCGGGCGCGAACCGAGGGGCTTGTCCGCCCTCGGTTGACGCAATCTATCGGCGCGCCTTCGTTGGCTTGTACCGGCGCCCCCCGTCAAGGAACGCGCGGCGGCGGACAGAAGATTTGCCTAGGCCCGCGACCGCCTACTGCGGGATGAGACCGTGGCCCGGCGGCTGGGAGCGAACCGTTGCTCTTGCTCTTCCTGACACTTTCCCTTCAGCATC
This sequence comes from Hasllibacter sp., assembly GCA_028281405.1. Taxonomy (GTDB): domain Bacteria; phylum Pseudomonadota; class Alphaproteobacteria; order Rhodobacterales; family Rhodobacteraceae; genus JANQKA01. The sequence continues at coordinate 4,699 of JANQKA010000847.1, forward strand.
CCCATTCGGCCCTGAAGCGGAGGCAACTTGAGTTAAAAACTCCCGCGATGGAAGTATGAGTTGGTGATCTCCTACGAGTGGCGTTGAGTGCTCCTTCGCCAACGTTGCCTCTTCCATCAATACCGCCGAAGTTTCTGACGCGCCCGGTTGGCGAATTCCCCGCAGTTGTGAAGCGTTCCAATCGGTGGTTGGCATCAAGCCCTTTGGAAACAAGGTCGAGACGACACGGAACGCGCCAAACTCGATCGTCTGGCGGGTGAAACGCGATTCCCTCATCGCTGACTTCCTCTATTTTATTGTTGGGTTGGCTGTCGGAGGAATGCAATGGTGTATCGTACGGCATTCGGCATTGGTCGGATATTCGGGTTCGCCACGGAGACGGCTTCGGGTGTCAAAATCCGTCACCTGTTCAGCGAAAGTCTGTCAAAAAAAACCAAAATATGTTGCGGGTACTCATGATTTCCGGATTTTTGCGCTTTGGTGATTGAGGGGCAATATTCAGCCTTGTATGGGAAACTATGGTTGTTTCGCAGTGAACACCCACCGCCGGAACCCATGGCTCCGGCGGTGGAAAATGTGCCGCTAGTGGAAGGCGCGGGATCATGATTGATCCGACAGTGGCACACCTTCGGATCAGCGCCTCCCACCGACGTTTTGTCTGTAGGGAAGAACGGAGCGCCTCGTCCGGGACGGCCTTCTCCTGGCCTTCCTTAACCTGGCATCTTCGATGATCGCGTCTCCGATCATCTTGGCGTGCTTCCTCCAGAGGGGAGTCCTTTTTTTGCTCGCCTCGTTGTTTTCGGACTCATTCATCACCTGCTCCTTTTGTTGGTGGTATTGGTGTGTCGATTCTGTCGATGAATTTGCCATTTCTTGGCACATATACCAGTTGGCCAACGGCATTGCTCAACTCATCGACAAGATTATGTAGGTTTTCGTTTAATTCATGAACACTCTTGAACATGCATTCCGCTTCATCGCGGTCAATCACGAAACCATGATTCGGATAAAGCTCCACTAAATTTTTTACAACTTGAATATTGGTGTTTTCGCTGTTTTTGCCAACCTTATCCCGTATGCTTCCGCCAATTCCAGATCTCGAAGATCGTTACCAAGGATTTCAGGATCAATCTGTCCGTAAATTGGAGACATTACTCCAATTGTGATTTGCGCTGCTAGACGGGATGCGGTCTCGAAGCTCACCTGATAGTGAGATGATACAATAATTTCCAGCATGGTGTTTGTCCAAACTATTCCCAATTCGTCCGCTAAACCCGCGAACGCGGACCGGACAACCATCCCGGAACGAATTCCCACGATCTCATCGCGTTGAGGCAACTGTGCGTCCAAAGGTCCAAGTTCGGCGTTCTCACTCATGTAAATCGTGTTCGCGCCCAGAGCCACCAGTGTCCCCGCGCTCTTGCATTGGGATGGCACACATAGAAAAAATGATTCCGATGACCGCTGTAATGACCGGGCCATTCTGTACGCCAAATGGGGATCCCCGCCGTAAGTGGCCAAAATCAGAAGCGAATTTGGCCAATCCCGCCGAACATCGTTGGATTGCATGCTACGCACGAATTCGCCGAAGCCCTCATCATCGATGTCCCCAAGATATACAAACACTGACGCCTCAAACTGTTTTGCGACCAGATTTGCGATCTTGGTCAGATTTCCCATTTGCTTCCCATCGTTTGGTTCGAAAGCCGAAGTATGCGTTCTGTTGCTGTCAGATGCGACATCTCCGCCCCTGCGGGTGGGCGGCGAGTGCTCCCCGCCGGGCGCGGTGGCCCCGTTCCCGAGGG
>JANQKA010000849.1 GCA_028281405.1 Hasllibacter sp.
CGTGGGCTTCGCGTCCATGCGGGCGTTCTACTTCGGATGGCGGGAGAATCCAACCGCCCCCGCGGATCGCGGCCCGGGTGGCGGGATCGCCCGGGAGCCCGACGGGACTGGCGGGGACGCGCCCGCCAACCGGTATTTGGGGGAGCGCCGTTCGGTGGGCGCGGTGGCTGATCGGCCCGCGCGGCGCTCCGCTCCGGATAAGCGCCCAAGGCGCGGGGTCCGCGGTCCGCGATGCGCTCCATCGTTCCGGACGGGCTTCCCCTCGGGGTGACGCCGACCTTCCGACCGGAACACCGGACTCCGCCAATCGTTTTCGGGGCTTGCGGACGTCGGCGAGGCGGGCGACAATCACAGCTTCATCGGCTGTCGAACACGCGGGCGCGAAGCGATTCCGGATCGTTTGCGCGCCGCCCCGCGGGGATCCGCTCGCCGCGACCGTCCGTGGCGTGGTGCCGCGCGGTCCCGGAAGGCACTCCGATCGCAGGGGCCGCGCCGCTCCACACGGAGGGCGGACGTGATTCGACGCCGCGAACCGTTTGGAGGGGTATGCGCTCCGACCGGACGCCGCCGCCGCGGAGGTCCGGCCCGGATGCCGTCGGTCGCCACGCAATGAGACGTTCGATGTTCGAGGTCCGCCACCCGATCTTCCGCCCGCTCGGGCGAAGGGTGGCCTTCACCGCCGCCATCCTCGGATGGGCGGGCTTCGAGGCGTGGAAGGGCGACTTTTTGTGGGCGCTCGTGTTCGCCGCCGCCGGGCTTTACCTTCTGTGGTCGTTCTTCATCTCGTTCGACCCGAAAGACTACGAGGAGAAAGGGAATGGCTGACCGGATCGAGATTTCGCGGGGAGTCGTGCACCCGTGGCACCACGACAGTTTCGGACACATGAACGTGCGCCACTACGCTCCGTTCTTCGACGACGCCTCCTATCATCTCTGGACGATCATCGGCCTGCCTTACTCCGCGATGCTGGAGAAATTCGGGGTGCACTGCGTCACCGCCTCGGCCAAGACCAATTTCATCCGCGAACTGAAGGGCGGCGACCTCGTCCGGATTGATGGGGCGGTGACCAGGATCGGCTCGAAAAGCTGCACGCTCTTGTTTCGGATGATCCATGCCGACACCGGCGAACTCCACGCGACCTACGAGACGGTGGAGGTGGTGTTCGATCCCGAAACGCGCGGCTCGGCGCCGATGCCCGACGAGGTGCGCGCCGCGCTTGAGGCGCATTTGGTCAGGGACGGGTGATTAGGCGCCGCATTTCCCTCCGCCCGCCCTTCTCCAGAACCCAGGCGTCGCGCCCCTCGATCACGGCGGCGGTCAAGACGCTTCCCGCGCCGGCTCCGGTGTCGAGCGCGAGACGGTTGCCGTAATGCATGGGCCTGTCGACGATCGTGTGGCCATGGACGACGAGCGGGCCGTGATCCTCTGTTGAATCCAGGAATTCGTCCCTGATCCAAAGAAGATCCTCTTTTTTTTGCTTCCGGACCGGCACGCCGGGGAGGATTCCCGCGTGAACGAACAGGCATTCGCCCCGCTCGAAGGTCAGGGGCAGGGCTTCGAGAAACGCGAGATGTTCGGGCGGCACCTTCTTTTTGGCTTCGCGGAGCACATCCCGGATCCAATTCCGGCCGCGCCTTTCCTTCCACCACAGGGCGGTCGCCGGGACGCCGTAGGATTCCATGGTCTCCATTCCGCCCATGCCAAAGGAAAGGGCGAATTCGGCGGATTCTTCGTCGCGGAAGGACTCCGTGAAGGAATGATCATGGTTGCCCATCAAGACCACCCATTTCTCGCCTTGCGAAATGCCGTCGATAAGGTGGTCGATCACGCCCGCGCTGTTCGGGCCGCGGTCGACCAGATCGCCCAGATGAACGACCGGGGAGGCGTGGTCTCCCGTCGCCTCCCTGTCCGCTTCGATCAGACGGTGGGCCTCCTTCAGTTTGTCGAGATGACCGTGAATGTCGCCGATCGCGTATGTCCGCATGTGGGTCTCCTTCGTCACGCGACATCGAATTCCAATGGGCGGATGGATTGAAACATGCCCGTTTTTCTCAATTCCTCCAATGTGGAATCGGGCGGGGGCGCGTCAAGATAAAGCAAGGCGATGGCGTCCCCGTCCGCCGCGTCGCGCCCCAGCGTGAAATTCGCGATGTTGACGCCATTCCGTCCCATGGTCTGGCCCAGCGCGCCGATTATTCCCGGCTCGTCCCTGTTGGTGGTGTAGAGCATGTGCCGACCGATCTCGGCGTCGATGTTGATGCCCTTGATCTGGATGAACCGCGGTTTTCCATCGCTGAACACGGTGCCGGCGATCGACCGTTCCCGCCGGCCGGTCACGACGGTCATTTTGACATAGGCTTCGAACACGCCGGTCTTGGCTTGGCTCGTGCGGGAAATCTTCACGCCGCGGTCGGCGGCCATGATCGGAGCGGAGACCATGTTCACGTCCGGGTTCGTGGACTTCATCACGCCGGCGATCGCGGCGCATCCCAAGGCATCGAGATTCATCTCGGCCACCGCGCCGTCGTAGAGGATGTTGATCGCCTTGATCGGCTCCTCCGTCATCTGCCCCACGAAACCTCCCAGATGCTGCGCGAGCTTCAGCCAAGGCCCCATGACCGCCGCCTCTTCGGCGGTCACCGACGGCATGTTGAGCGCGTTCCGAACCGCGCCCGTCAGCAGGTAATCGGACATCTGTTCGGCGACCTGGATCGCCACGTTTTCCTGCGCTTCGCTGGTCGAGGCGCCAAGGTGCGGGGTGACCACCACGTTGTCGAGATTGAAGAGCGGGCTGTCCGTCGCCGGCTCCCGCTCGAACACGTCGAAGGCCGCGCCGGCAACCCGGCCCTCCTTCAGCGCCTCCGCGAGCGCGGCTTCGTCCACGAGTCCGCCGCGGGCGCAATTGATCACGCGCGCTCCGGGTTTGAGTTTGGCGATCGCCTCCCGCGACAGGACATTCCTGGTTTTGTCGGTGAGCGGAACATGCAGCGAAATGAAATCCGAGGTCGCGAGAAGCTCGTCCAGTTCGACCTTCTTCACGTTCAATTTTCGGGCGCGCTCCTCGGACAGGAATGGATCGTAGGCCTGAACCTTCATCGACAGGCCCCGCGCCCGGTCGATTACGATGGAACCGATGTTGCCCGCGCCGACGACGCCCAGCGTCTTGTTGAACAATTCCACCCCCATGAAGCGGGATTTCTCCCATTTGCCCCCGTGCGTCGAAACGGAAGCCTCGGGAATCTGCCGGGCCACGGCGAACATCATCGCGATGGCGTGCTCGGCCGTGGTGATGGAATTGCCGAACGGCGTGTTCATCACGATGACGCCCTTCTTGGACGCCGCCGGGATGTCCACGTTGTCGACCCCTATTCCGGCGCGGCCGACGACCTTGAGGTTGTCGGCCGCCGCCAAGACCTTCGGGGTGACCTTGGTGGCCGATCGGATCGCGAGGCCGTCGTAACCTCCGATCGATGCGGCGAGGCGGTCCTTGTCCTTGCCGATGGCGGGATCGAAATCCACCTCGACGCCGCGGTCGCGGAATATCTGAACCGCGGTTTCGGAAAGTTTGTCGGAAACAAGAACTTTGGGCATGGTTATCTCCGGATTGCGCGCCGCTCCCCCGTTCGTGGAAGCCGCGGCGCCGATAGGTTGAACGGGGGTTGGGCGGGGTGGATCAGGCCACCGCGGCCAAGGCGTCGATTTCGGCGTGGAACGCGTGGTCGAGCCACGGCAGCATGGCCTCGATGTCCGATGTCTCCACCGTTGAGCCGCACCATATCCGGAGCCCCGGGGGGGCGTCCCGGTAGGCGCCGACATCCAGGGCCGCGCCCGCGTCGGCGAGCCGCTTGGCCACGGCCTTGGCGAAAGCCGCCCCGTCGTCCACGCGCGCGTCGGTGAACTTCAGGCAGACCGAGGTCGTGGACCGGGTCGCGGGATTCTCCGCGAGATTGTCGATCCAATCGCGGGATTCGCAGAAGTCCCAAACCGCCCGGGCGTTGGCTTCGGCCCGGGCGATCAACCCCTCCAACCCGCCAACCGACCTCGCCCAGTCGAGGCAGAGCAGGTAGTCCTCGACGCAGAGCATCGATGGCGTGTTGATGGTTTCGCCCCTGAAGATGCCCTCGATGAGCTTGCCGCCCTTGGTCAGGCGGAAGATTTTCGGAAGCGGCCTGTCGGGCGCGTAACTTTCGAGCCGTTCGACCGCGCGCGGCGACAGGATCAGCATCCCGTGCGCCGCCTCGCCTCCCAGCACCTTCTGCCAAGAGTATGTGGCCACGTCGAGTTTGTCCCAAGGCAGGCGCATCGCGAACGCGGCGGAAGTCGCGTCGCAAATCGTCAGCCCCGCGCGGCCGTGGGGGATCGCGTCGCCGTCCGGCAGGCGCACCCCGGAGGTGGTGCCGTTCCATGTGAAAACGACGTCCCGGTCGAAGTCGAGCGACGCGAAATCCACGATCCGCCCGTAGTCGGCCTCCCGCGCGCGGGCGTCCAGGCGGAGTTGCTTCACGGCGTCGACAATCCAGCCTTTCCCGAAGCTTTCCCACGCGACCATCTCCACGGGGCGCTGGCCCAGCATGGTCCACATGGCCATCTCCATGGCGCCGGTGTCGGAGGCGGGCACGATGCCGATCCTGTGGTCGTCGGGAACGCCGAGGATTTCGCGGGTTCCATCGATCGCCGCCTTCAACTTCTCCTTGCCGGCGGCGGCGCGGTGGGAGCGCCCGAGCGCGGCTCCGCCGAGCTTGTCCAGGGAAAAGGCGGGGGGTTTGGCGCAGGGGCCGGAGGAGAAACGCGGATTGGCCGGCCGCGCGGCCGGTTCTTCGATGTTGGTCATCTGAGTATCCTTGCAGATATGCGCCCCTCGTTGGGGAGGGGTGTCCCGCCGCCGCGCCTAAGGCCCGCGCGGGTCTTACGCAAGGCTTGGAACGCCCCTATCACCGCCCGGTGGGAAACCGGGAGGAGCGCGCGGTGTTCGTCGTCAGCCTGATCGCCCCGCCGTCGGGCGAGGGGCTCGACCCCGGTCTGGCCGAGGCGTTCCGCGGGGCGATGGGCGGCGGGGACGTGCTTTGGCTCGCTCCCGGCGAGGCGGCGGAGTTCCAGGTGGCGGGCGGGGACGCGCCCGGACCGGAGGTGGCCGCGGAGGCGCGGGCGCGGGGCGTGGACCTCAACGTCGTTCCGGCGGCGAACCGCAGAAAGAAGCTGCTTCTGGCCGACATGGATTCGACGATGATCGAACAGGAGTGCGTCGACGAACTCGCGGACGCCGCCGGGGTCGGGCCCGGGGTGGCGGAGATCACCGAGCGCGCGATGAACGGGGAATTGGATTTCGAGCGGGCGCTGGCGGAGCGCGTGGCGTTGCTGCGCGGCGTTCCGCTCGAGACCATCGACCATGTCATCGGGGAGCGGATCTCGGCGGCTCCCGGGGCCGAAATCCTCGTTTCGACGATGAAGGCCAACGGCGCGCGCGCCGCGCTCGTCTCGGGAGGGTTCACCGTGTTCGCCCGGGCCGTCTCGGAGCTCTTGGGTTTCCAAGAGGCTCGGGCCAACGTTCTCGGAGTGGAAAACGGACGACTCACGGGAAAGCTGGAGGGAACGGTTCTTGGTCCCGGGGCGAAGGTCGAAGCCCTCGACGGGATGGCCACGCGTCTGGGCATCGGCGCGGAGGATGTTTTGGCGGTGGGGGACGGCGCGAACGACATCGGGATGATCGAACGGGCGGGTTTGGGCGTGGCGATGCGGGCGAAGCCGGTCGTGGCCGAGCGGGCGCGGGTGGCCGTGAATCACGGCGACCTCACCGCGTTGCTGTTTCTGCAGGGCTACCACCGCCGCGAATTCGTGGATTGAGGAGGGCTTCCGCTCCGCGGGGCGGCCGGGAGCCGTTTCACCCGCGGGCCGGGGATTCCTCCGGAATCGATCCTGTGCGGCGCGGGCGCGGACCGCGGGGTTTGGCGTCGAATGGCGCGCCGTGACGATGAGTCGGTCCGTGGGGGCGGGATGACATGGCCGGACGGCTCCGGCGCCTCGCTTCCTCCGATCCTTCGACGAGCGGGGCGGGGTCGG
>JANQKA010000851.1 GCA_028281405.1 Hasllibacter sp.
ATCCGCGCCCGTTCATTGCGCCGCGATCTTCGCGGTTTGGTTCGCCCGCTCGACGATCGCTTCGACCGCCTCCCGGCCGTCCCTGATCGCCCAGACGACGAGGCTCGCCCCGCGGACGATGTCGCCAACCGCGTAGACGCCATCCATTCCGGTTTCGTGGGTCCGGAAATCGGCTTCCACCGTGCCCCAGCGGGTGACGGGAAGACCGGGCTCGTTCCACAGCGTCGGCAGATCCTCGGGGTCGAATCCCAGAGCCTTGATGACGAGGTCGGCGTCCTCGACGAAATCGGATCCCTCGACGGGTTCGGGCGTCCGGCGTCCGGTGGCGTCGGGACGGCCCAGGCGCATCCGCCGGGCCATGACTCCGGCGACTTGGCCGGACCCGTCCGCCGCGAATCCGCGCGGGGCCGTCAGCCAGACGAATCCGACGCCCTCCTCCTCGGCGTTCCGGACCTCGCGCCGGGATCCGGGCATGTTCGCCCTGTCCCGGCGATACAGGCACTTGACGCTCCGCGCGCCCTGCCGGACCGCGGTGCGCACGCAATCCATCGCGGTGTCGCCGCCGCCGACAACCACCACGCGCTTGTCCGCCGCGTTCAACTCTCCCGATTCGAAGGCCGGGACCGGATCGCCGAATCCGCGCCGGTTCGAGGCGGTCAGGTAGTCGAGCGCGTTGACGATGCCCGCCGCCCCGCCGCCGGGCCCGGTCAGGTCGCGGCTTTTGTATACTCCGGTGGCGATGACGACGAAGTCATGGGATGCGCGGAGCTCGGCGAAGGAGACGTCCACGCCCACCTCGCGGTTCAATTGGAATGTCACGCCGCCCTTCTCCAACTGTCCGATCCGACGCATGACCACCTCCTTCTCCAGCTTGAAGCCGGGGATGCCGTAGGTCAGCAGCCCGCCGCCGCGGTCGTGGCGGTCGATGACGGTGACTTGGAATCCCGCGCGGCGCAGCATGTCGGCGGCGGCGAGTCCGCCCGGGCCGGCTCCGACGACGGCCACGCTCTCCGCGCGTTCGACCATCGGCGCCGGTGGCTCGATCCAGCCCTCGCTCCAGGCGGTGTCGGCGATGTATTTCTCGATCGAGCCGATCGTGACCGTGCCGTGTCCGGCCTGCTCGATGACGCAGTTTCCCTCGCAAAGGCGGTCCTGCGGGCAGATTCGGCCGCAGATTTCGGGGAAGGTGTTTGTGGCCTGGCTGATTTCGTGGGCTTCGCGCAGGCGCCCCTCGGCGGTCATCCGCAACCAGTCGGGGATGTTGTTATGCAGCGGGCAGTGGGTCTGACAGTACGGAACGCCGCATTGGCTGCACCTGCCGGCCTGCTCCTCCGCCTTCTCCCGGGCGAACTCCGCGTAGATTTCCCTGAAATCCCGGCCGCGGTCCTCGGCCGACCGCTTTCGCGGCATGTCCCGCCCCACGGTGACGAATTTCAACATCGACTGATCTGCCATCGGAACCTCCGCGGATAAAGCACCCGACCCTATGGGCCGCGGGCGGGAATGAAAAGACAGGTATACTGACCTTTTTCGCGGAAAACCACGATGCGACCAGCCCCAGGGAGCGGAGCGAATCAAAATAAAGGGCCGATCCGGACTGATTCGGAATTGCCCGGCGCGGAGTCGGCGGGGTCGGAACGCGGGTCGATTCGGGAGCGAGGTCACGGTCGTCGGGAAATATCCCGGTTCACTGGCGACCAATCAAACTCGGGTAGGGTTGGCCATCAAAACCAACGCGACGGCCGACGCGCCCGGCAAGCCAATTATTTCATCGCTCCCCGTCCGGCGAAAGGACGGGGCGGTCGATTCACCGGTCCAAGGCGGACGATCGTCGCGCCCAACGCGGACGGGTCGTGTGACGCCGTCCCGCC
>JANQKA010000522.1 GCA_028281405.1 Hasllibacter sp.
AGCCGCCGGAGGCCGGCGGATAGCCGCCGAAGGCGACCCCGCGCGCGGCACGTCGCCGGGCGCGGGATTCCGCGGGGGCGGCGACGTCCCCGCCATGAAGTAAAGGGAGGAATACGAATGACCATCCGAGCACTCGCCGCCGCCGCGGTCGCGGCGGCATTGGCGGCCCCCGCCGCCGTCGCGGAAATCAAAATCGGCGCCTCGCTGCCTCTGACCGGAGCGTTCTCGATCGCGGGATCGAAGCACCGGCAGGGCTACCAATTGTGCGTCGACCTGATCAACGAAAGAGGCGGAATCCTCGGCGAACAGGTCGAGCTGATCATGTCCGACAACCGTTCGGACCCGGCGACGGCGATCAACCAATACGAACGGTTCATCAACGTGGACCGGGTCGACGCCGTGTTCGGCACGTTCTCGTCCAGACTGAGCTTCCCGGTCGCCAACATCCTGGAGAAGAACGGCTTCGTGCACCCGCTGCCCGCGGGCGGCGCGCTGCGGATCTACACTCAGGGACACGACAGGGTGTTCTATTTCCAGCCCAACGCGGCGGAATACGTGGGCGCGACGCTGCGGGGCGTGATCGAGGATCTGGTCCCCGCCCGGGAAAGGCCCGCCACCGCCGCCGTGGTGGCCGCCGACGACTTCTTCGCCAACGCGGTGGAGGCGGGGATGCTGGGCACCAAGGTCATCGACCCCGCCGACGGCTCGGTGGTGGAGGACATGGCCCCGGGATTTCTGGCGGGAACGGGAATCGAGATCGTCTACACCGAGAAGTGGCCCGAGGAGGGGTTCAACGACTGGCTGAACCTGGCGAATTCGATCCGCCGCTCCGGCGCCGAATTGATCGTGGCCCTGACGGCCTCGGCCGAGGAGGCGGTGCAGATCACCCGCGCGCTCAAAACCGTCCGGGCGAATCCCAAGATGGTTTACTACAGCCAAGGCACGCAGTCCGAATTCCTCGAGGGAACCGGAGACGCTTCCGATTCGATCCTGGTGCACACCTCCTGGCACCCCGACGCGCCGTTCGACGGTTTGCTGGCCGGCGGGGGATTCTCGAACGCGGATTTCGTGGCCGCCTATCGGAGGAAGTTCCTGGTGGCGCCGGACGAGGACGCGGCGATTCCCTTCGCGGTCTGTCAGGGAATCGAGCAGGCGATCATCGGGGCGGGGTCGACGGACAACGGGACCATGTCGGCTTGGCTGAAGGCCCGAACCGCCGACGATCCCGTGCGCACGATCCTCGGGAGGTTCTCATGGGACGACCGAGGTCTGCCCAGGGACAAGCCCTTCCTGATGGCTCAATGGAACGGAGGCGAACTCCAATTCATCTATCCCACGGATGAATTCGAGGGCGTTGTCCGGATGACGCATCCGAAGCGGGGTTTCTGAGCCCGCGCCGCGTCCGCCCGCGGGCGTCGCGGGCGGCTCACCGCAGCAACAATCCCGATGGAAAGCGCCATGCTCGAGGTCAAGGGACTCTGCAAATACTTCGGCGGCCTCAAGGCCGTCGACCGGTGCTCCTTCAAGGCGGAGGAGGGACGGATCACCGCGTTGATCGGGCCCAACGGCGCTGGCAAGACCACCGCCTTCAACTGCGTCAGCCGGGTGATGACGCCCACCGCGGGGGAGGTTTGGCTGGACGGGAGGCGGATCGATGGATTGCGGCCCCACAAGATCACCGCGGCCGGCCTTTCGCGCACCTTCCAGATATCCCGCAATTTGGCCGACATGACGGTACTGGAGAACGTGGTCTGCCAATCGAAGACCCGGGGATGGCGGGATCTTCTGAAGCCCGCGATGAGCTCGGCCGAGATCGACAAGGCGATGGGCATCCTCGATTTCCTTGGGATCACACGGATCGCGCACGAGGACGGCGCGAACCTCAGCTACGGCCAGAAGAAGCTCATGGATCTCGCGGCCCTGCTGATGAGCGATCCGAAGATCATCCTGCTCGACGAGCCGGCCGGCGGCGTGAATCCGACTCTGATGGAGGAGATCGTCGGGCACATCCGAAAGCTGAACGAGGAAGGGCTGACGGTCCTCATCGTCGAGCACAACATGGATTTGATCATGCGCCTTTCGCACCGGGTGGTGGTGATGGCGCACGGGCGCGTGATCGCAAACGGCGCTCCCGATGAGGTCCGGAGGGATCCCAAGGTGCTCGACGCCTATCTCGGCGG
>JANQKA010000084.1 GCA_028281405.1 Hasllibacter sp.
TGCGGGCGGGAATCGCGGCGGGAGCCGGCGTCGCCGCCGCGCCCATGGCCGCGAACGCCGCCGGGGATCCCGCGATCACCGAACTTCAGGAATGGAACCAGGTGCTGGGGGACGGCGTGGACGCGCGCCCCTACGGTTACCCGTCCGAACTCGAAGCCCACGTCAAACGCCGCGACGTGCCGTGGCTCACGGCGGACCCCATTTCGTCGGTGAACTTCACGCCGCTGCACGAACTCGACGGAATCATCACGCCGAACGGCCTTTGCTTCGAGCGCCACCACGCGGGCATCGCCGAGATCGATCCGGCGCGGCACCGCCTCATGATCAACGGCCTGGTGGACAAGCCCCTCGTGTTCACCATGCAGGATCTGTCGCGCTTCCCGCGCGAAAACCATGTCTACTTCCTCGAATGCGCGGCGAATTCGGGCATGGAGTGGCGCGGAGCACAGTTGAACGGGTGCCAGTTCACCCACGGCATGATCCACAACGTCATGTACACGGGCGTGCCGCTGCGTCTGTTGCTGGACGAGGCCGGCGTCAAAACCAACGCGGCCTGGATCATGCCCGAAGGCGCCGACGCGTCGGCGATGACACGTTCGATTCCGCTCGAAAAGGCGATGGACGACTGCCTCGTGGCCTTCAAGATGAACGGCGAGGCGCTGCGGCCGGAGCAGGGCTATCCATTGCGGATCGTCGTCCCCGGGTGGGAGGGCAACATGTGGGTCAAGTGGCTTCGCCGCATCGAGGTGGGCGACGAGCCGTGGCATCACCGCGAGGAGACGTCGAAATACACCGACCTTCTGGAGAACGGGCGGGCCCGCCGCTTCACTTGGGAGATGGACGCGAAGTCGGTCATCACCAATCCGTCGCCGCAGGCGCCGCTGACGCATGGGAAAGGACCGACCGTCCTGACCGGCGTCGCGTGGTCGGGCCGCGGAACGATTCCCCGCGTGGACGTCACGCTCGACGGCGGAATGAACTGGAACCGGGCGCGGATGTCGGGCCCGTCGATGTCGAAATCGATGCACCGGTTCTATTTCGACTTCGAATGGGACGGCCGGCCCCTCCTGCTCCAATCGCGGGCGCATGATTCCACCGGCTACGTGCAGCCGACCAAGGACGAGTTGCGGGCGGTGCGCGGACTCAATTCCATCTACCACAACAACGGCATCCAAACCTGGCACGTGAACGAGAAAGGCGAGACCGAGAATGTCGAAGTCAGCTGAGTTGAAAATCGCGGTCGGCTCGTTCATCGGCGTCGCGGTCCTTTTGATCGGCGCCTACCATGTCGCCGACGGGAACATCGCCGATCCCCGGCGCGGAGCCGGTGATTCCCCGTCGGCCGCCGTGACGCGGGGCGCGGGGAAATCCGCGGCGGCGGAATTTGTCGCCGGGACGGGGTCCGGGCGATCCGACTCCCCCGCGGCCGGGACATCCTCCATGACCGGAGCCGCCGCGGGGATCGGGGCCGCGGCCTCCGCGATGATCCCGGCCGGCTACGCGGGTCCGGTCGGCTTCGATCTCGGCCGCGAGGCGCTGGCCGAGGAAATAGCCGCGTGGGACATCGATATCCGTCCGGACGGCCAGGGCCTGCCGGTCGGCTCGGGTTCGGTGGAACAGGGCGTGGTTCTCTGGGACGACAAATGCGCCACCTGTCATGGGGATTTCGGCGAGGCGGTGGACCGCTGGCCCGTCATCGCGGGAGGCGGGGACACCTTGGACGGCGATGACCCGGTCAAAACCGTGGGTTCCTATTGGCCCTACCTGTCCACCGTGTACGACTATGTGCACAGGGCGATGCCGTTCGGCGACGCGCAATCGCTGACGGACGACGAGGTCTACGCGCTCACCGCCTACATCCTGAACCTCAACGACATCGTCGACGAGGACTTCGTCCTGTCGAACGGGAATTTCGCCGGTGTCCGCCTGCCGAACGAGGACAATTTCTTCATGGACGACCGGGACTCGGCCGAACTCGCGCGGTTCTCCGTCGTTCCCTGCATGGAGGACTGCAAGGAGACGGTGAGGATCACGAAGCGCGCCGCCGTCATAGACGTGACGCCCGACGAGCCGGAGGGCGGGAGCGCCGCCGCCGCGCCGGAGGGCGGCGCCGGAGCGGGCGGCGAAGCCTTGGCCTCCCTGGAGGACGCCGCCGTGGAGGCGGAGGTTCCGGCGGATGTCGCGATGGCGGCGTTCGACCCGGACCTGGTCGAGGCGGGGGCGAAGGCGTTCCGCCGCTGCAAGGCCTGCCACCAGCTGGGCGAGGGCGCGGAAAGCAAGGTGGGCCCGCATCTCAACGCTTTGATGGGCCGGGTGATCGGCGGCGTCGAAGACTTCAAGTATTCCAAGCCGTTCGTCGCGCTCAGCGGCGAAGGGCTGGTTTGGGAACGGGAAAACCTCGACGAGTTCCTCGCCAACCCCAAGAAGGCCATCAGGGGCACGAGGATGTCCTTTCCCGGCCTGAAGAAAGAGGGTGACCGCGCGGCCGTGATCGCCTACATT
>JANQKA010000122.1 GCA_028281405.1 Hasllibacter sp.
CTTCCGACATGCGGAAGGGCCTCGCGCCGGCGTCGTTCCGGCGGACGGAACCGGAAGCCAATCAGAGGTGTTTCCATATCAGCGGATCCGGCCCTTCGACGCGGAGGTTCGAGCGCGACTTCCCATCTCGATTGCCGATGCCGGCCCGCCAGAGGTGTTACCCCAATGACCCCGGCGCCGTTCACAGCTTTCGCAGGCCTACTCATCGCTCCCGAAAAAGCACTTTTTACGAACGTTTCCGGAGGTGATGTGTGTGGGTTATGTATGTGTGTTGTGGGTAGGCGCTTTCAGCATATTTTCAAGGAGCCGCGCCGGACGTGTCCTCCGGGTGCTGGATGCTTGACGGCTCGGTCAGCAGAGATCACAAAAAGGGTGCCGGAGCGGAGACGGGATCAATCCGACTTTGGTCCCAAGGTCTCAAGGGGCAAACTTCCGTTCGAAATCTTTTCCCCCGCCATCTCCCTTGCTCTTTTGGGAAACTTGTGCGTCAGTGCCTTGCCTTGCGCGAGAATGTCGCAGCCATCTGATTGACGCGGGAACCGCGGAGTCAAGTTGAATTCCGTCGCGGATCTTCCCGAATTCCGTAATCCCGTCATTCCCGGCCGACTTGGTGGCGTTGGCATCACAAACATGGACCGACTCTTTGGCGGCACCGGCGCCGAACCTGGCATCCGCATTCTCCAATGGATTACTCGCGAGCCCCGCTACGGCCACCGCACACCTCCGCGCGCCGCTTCCACTGGTCAAAGGTTTCCAACAAACGATCGAAGTTCATCGATTCGGGAGTGGTCATGACTGGTCTTGACATCCGATGCTGACCAAAGCTTCATGAAATTCCTGGATTCCGCCGGGTAGCTTCGTCCGGTCGTCGAGAACGCAAGCATTTCCATGAACACGCGAACGTCTCCTCTTTGCGCATGCCGGAAACCATGCACATTCGTTCGCGACCGGGCCTCCGGCATCCCTGAACCTACAGTTCGGTTTTGGGAACGCCGGACACGGGTGGGGTGTGGGGCAGGTTCCGCTCCGTCACGGACTTCAGAACCCTCTTCGCCTCGGCACAAAGTCCTTCCGGAGTCGGATTGCTGCCGGGAATGGGCTTGAAATTCAACAGCTCACGCCCATCCTCCGTCAGAAGGGCGTGCAGTTCCGCGGCCTCTTGGGTCAATCCTTTCATTGTCTTCCTCCTTTCGATTCGGCTCTCGTCGGCGGCGGCGTGACAACCTCCGCATTTCGTTTCAAGCCAAATTGGTTCGTTTTGGCCCCATTCATCCTTGCCGGTTACTGGAGCCGTGAGTTCATGGTCATGAAACTTAGCCTCGATTTCGCCCCATGTCAATGATCCTGATCGCCTCCAGCCCTAACACGCCCGCTCGGAAGCGGGTGGTGATTCGCGATTCGCCCAGGGTGATTCGCGGCCGGCCACCTTGCCCGCCCGGACGATTTGTCGATGTCGGGACAAGGACGGCAAATGGGAACCACCGTGGAACCAGACCGGACGAGGCATGCGCGAGCGGAACGGCAGCGGCGCCGGCGATGGACATTTGCGATTCGTTCCGGAGTGATTCGCGGAGTCCGAATCGAGCCATCAGGACAAATCGATGTCGCCGGACGCGTGTGTTCCGAGGGACGGGATATGGGACTGGACCGATCATCGGCGTTCGCGGGCGGCCTACGCGGCGATGGCGAATCGCCAAGCCCCGGAGATCCAACCCGACGATCCGGCGCTGTCGGGCGACGGCGGGAAACGGCCGACAATGGCTGGAAGATGAAGGCCAGAGAAATCGGGATGGGCGAAGGCGCCCGCGATCGGACGTCGCCGGATGTGGTGAATCGCGGAGCCCGCAACGAACCGTCCTGACTACCCGTGGACGTTGGGCGCATGCGATCCGCGGAAAAGGACACGCGATCCGACTGAACACCAGCATGCGCGATTGATCATTGTCGGGGGTGATTCGCCATCAAGAATGAACAAGCCTGCATTCGGCACCCGTTCGATCCCGGTGGACCACGACCACACGAGCACGGTTGCGCGGAACCGGAATTGTGCCCGATTACCGTCCAGGAAACATTGCCCCGCACGAGCGGAAACGAGGCTCGGCTCCGCAAAGCCGGGCGCCATCCGCATCTCTGGCCCGCAAGTTCGGAGGCCATTGCGGCGACGGAGCCGGGTTGGGAAACCCGGCCCCGCGCGCGGACCCCGACCCCCTCACATGCGCGAGGCGACGTTCTCCCAGTTCACCAGTTTTTCGAGGAAATTCGACAGGTAGGCCGGGCGCTTGTTGCGGAAATCGATGTAGTAGGAGTGCTCCCACACGTCGCAGCCAAGGAGCGCGGTCTGGCCGAAGCACAACGGATTCACGCCGTTCTCGGTCTTGGTGACCTTGAGCGAGCCGTCGGTGTCCTTCACCAGCCAAGCCCAACCGGACCCGAACTGTCCCGCCCCGGCGGCGGAAAACGCCTCCTTGAACTTGTCAACCGAACCGAACGCCTCGGTCAGCGCCTTCTCCAGTTCGCCGGGCATGCCTCCGCCGGACGGCCCCATCATTTCCCAGAACTGGTTGTGGTTCCAGTACTGGGAGGCGTTGTTGAAGATGCCGTTCTGGGCGACCGCGTTCGGGTCGTATGTGCCCTTGATGATTTCTTCGACGGACTTGCCTTCCCACTCGGTTCCGGCGACCGCCTTGTTGCCATTGTCCACATACGCCTTGTGGTGAATGTCGTGGTGGAACTCCAGCGTCTCGCGGCTCATGCCGCGGTCGGCAAGCGCGTCGTGGGAGTAGGGAAGATCGGGAAGTTCGAAGGCCATTTCGGTCTCCTCCTGTCGGGGTTGAGTCATGCGTTAATGTAGCCGCGGCCGCGCCGAATCAAGCGCGGAGTCGGCGCCGCGGCTTGTCCGGGGCCGGGCGGGACGGTTTCCCATTCCCCGAAGCGCGTGGCCGCCGGCCCCGCCGCCCACCGCCCAAGCACCCATCGTTCCCATTCTCCCGCGCCGGGCGGTTCCCCGAGCCTCCCTTCCGGCCTCCCGTCAAGTCCGGAACATCGGCCCGGCCCGATTCCGTCGAGGCGGAGCCACGCGTCGACGCGTTGAGGCCACCCCCGAATCAACCACCGAATCCCGGGCGGGTTGACGAGGTTCCAGTTTCTCCGCGTCAGGCATGGTGACCGACCGAGCCTTCCGGATGCGCCGCCAAACGGAGGACGTCGAACGCGTACCTCGACACCGACCTGAACACGACGACCTCGGCCACCCCGGCCTCCCGCATCCAGAATCCCGCGGGCGCCTGCGCAAGCCTCGATCGGCGAAACGCCCCGACGGGCAGCGCCCCCGGGGAGACATCGGCCGGGGTCAGCTTCGCGAGGACATCGCGCGCCGCCTCCCCTTCAAGGGAAATCATCGACCGCGCGTCGGACATGTCCAGGACCAAGGCGTGCTTGTCCTTCAGAGCTCCCCGGAGCTTCTTCACAGCGTCCGCCGCCCCGGCGTAATCCACGATCACCAACAATTCGTCGGGAGACATCCACGCCAACCCCGCGCGCCCCGAAAACCCGCACCGGAGCGGGCCGGGGAAATCCACTCCGGTCAATTCCGCCGCCGCTTCCGCGAGCGCGCCTTCCGACAGGTCTCCACGGACGGCGACCATGCCGACCGGCCCGAGATCGCGCACCGCGCACAGGCCCTCGTACACCTCTCCCCGAAGAGCCACGGCCACTCCGGGAGTCGCGCCTTCCGGCTTCCGGGAAGGTGGGGTCCGCCCGGCCCGTTCCGGCCGGACAATCTGTTTCTCCCCTTCCGGGTCGAAGAACGTCGGCGGGACGATCTTCGCCTTCACTGATCCGCCTTTCACCTTGGGGAATTCCAGCGTCTCTCCCATGCGTTCCGGACCCCGCTCGACGAGGCCCAGGGCGATTCCGCGGCCAAGCGTCGGCGAGTGATATGTGGAGGTCACGCGCCCGATCATGTGGCGCTGGCCGTTGGCGTTCCACCCCTCGCCCACGGCGTGGGCGCCGTCGGGCAGGACCGAACCATCGACGGTCTCCAAGCCGACCAACCTCCAGCGGCTTCCATCCCTCATCCACGGGCGTTCCTGCGCGCGCTTGCCGAGAAAGTCGTCCTTTTTCTTGGAAACCGCCCAATCCAGCCCCAGATCCTGCGGGATCACTGTGCCGTCTGTCTCGTCGCCGATCATTATGAAGCCTTTTTCGGCGCGGAGGACGTGCAGGGCCTCGGTGCCGTACGGCGCGATCCCGAATTCCCCGCCCGCCGCGAGGCACGCGTCCCACAACGCGCGGCCCATGTTGGCCTTGACGGCGATCTCGTAGGACAACTCGCCCGAAAAGCTGATCCGGAAGACCCGGACGGGGATTCCCGCGAGTTGGCCGTCCGCCCAGGCCATGAAAGGAAGCGCCTCCTCGGAGACGTCCATCCCGCCGAGATTCCGAAGCACCTCCCCGGCGTCCGGTCCGGCGACGGCGATCTGAGCGAATTGCTCGGTCGCGTTCACCACCCAGACCTTCCAATCCCACCATTCGGTCTGAAGCCACTCCTCCATGTGGGCGTGCACCCGGTCCGCTCCGCCGCTTGTGGTGTGGCACAAAAATTCGTCCTCTCCCGTCCGGGCCACGACGCCGTCGTCGAACAGGAAGCCGTTTTCCGTGCACATGAGGCCGTACCGGCACCTTCCCACCTTCAGGGAGCTCATCTTGTTGGTGTAGAGCATGTCGAGGAACCGACCCGCGTCCTCTCCCTTCACGACGATTTTTCCGAGCGTCGAGGCGTCGAGGATTCCAACCTTCTCCCGGACGCCGGAAACCTCCCGCGCCACCGCGTCGCCAACGCTCTCGCCGGGGCGGACGTAGGCGTAGGGCCGCCGCCACTGTCCCACCGGCTCCCAATCGGCACCGTTGGCGCCGTGCCAATCATGCATCGGAGTGCGGCGGATCGGTTGAAACGTCCCGCCCCTCGCCTCGCCGGCGATGGACCCCATGGAAATCGGCGCGTACGGCGGGCGGAACGTCGTGGTTCCGGTCCGGGGAATCGACCGTCCCGAGGCCAGCGACAGCACCGCCAACCCGTTGACGTTGCCCAGTTTTCCCTGATCCGTCGCCATGCCCAGCGTGGTGTAGCGCTTGGCGTGTTCCACCGCGTCGTAGCCCTCGCGCGCGGCGAGTTGCACGTCGGACACCTTCACGTCGTTCTGGTAGTCGAGCCACGCCTTCTCCCGCAGGCTCCGCTTGGCGCCTTCGGGCATGATCCAAATCGGCCGCGCCGCCTTCTCCTCCGGGGCCTCCGCCTCGGGAGGGCCGAGACTCCCGCGGGATTCGTCCCCACCATGCCCGGCCGCGCCTCCCCCTCCGCCAAAAACGTCATTGGCGGCGTTCCCCGCCCCGGTTCCGGACGGGCCGCCCCCATCGCGGGGACCCGACTCCGCATTTCCGTCCTCGGCGCCCTCGCCGCCCCGGACGTCCCCTCCGGGGTCGTTCCTATATTCAGAACCGGACGAACCGGGCGCCCCGCCGGAGGTCGCCCCGGAATATTCGGCGGCGCTTTCATTCCGGCGGGGGGCCAATCCCGTACTTCCGACTTCGCCGTTATTCCCGCCGGGAACGTCTCCGGATGCGGCGTTTCCCGCCTCCGCGCCGTCGGCAAGGGCCGAAGCGAGGAGTCCTTCCCCGTTCGCGGCGCCCGCGGCCAAGACGAAACCCTTTCCATCGGCCCCTGTCGGAGGCTTCGCGGCGTCCGGTCGGAAACAGGCCGCCTCCTCGTCCCACGCCAATCGGCCGCCGCAATGGGACCACAGATGCGCCGCGGGCGACCAACCGCCGGACATCGCCACCACGTCGCAGGCGATTTCATCCAACGCCGATCCATCGCCCGCGGTTCCGCACACGGCGACGCGCTCAACCTTGCCACGCCCCTTCGCTTCGGCGACGGCGCGCCCGACATGCACCGGTATGCCTTTTTCCCGCGCCGCAACGGGCAGCGGCCCCTCGGCCCCGGACCGGACATCGATCACCGCCGCCACCTCCATTCCCACGTCTTTCAGCGTCAACGCCGTGCGATAGGCGTCGTCGTTGTTGGCGACCACCACCGTCCGGTCGCCGGCCGAGACTCCCCAATTCACCGCGTAGTCGCGAACCGCCGAGGCCAGCATCACCCCCGGCAGGTCGTTTCCCGCGAACACGAGCGGCCGCTCGATCGCTCCCGTCGCCACGATGATTCGGCGGGCGCGGATTTTCCAAAGCCGGTGGCGCGGCGCCTCCGTCCGCACATGGTCGGCCACGGTCTCGCAGGCCAGCGCGTATCCGTGGTCGTACACCCCCGCCCCCATGCACCGGACGCGCATCCGCGCGTTCGGCATCCCCGAGAGTTCCGCCACGGTCCTTTCCACCCACGCCTCCGGAGGGTCTCCGTCGATGACGCCCCCGTCGACCGACGCGCGGCCACCCCAGTGGGCGGTCTGCTCGATCACCATGACCGTCGCTCCCCGAGCCGCCGCCGATCGGGCCGCCATCAGTCCGGCCACTCCGCCGCCGACCACCAACACGTCCACATGGGCGTGAAAATGCTCGTATCGGGACGCGTCGGGGGCCTTCGGAGCCGCGCCCAACCCCGCCGCCCTCCGGATGAGCGGTTCGTAGACATGCTTCCAGAAAGGCCGCGGGTGGATGAACATCTTGTAGTAGAAGCCCGCGGTCAGAAGTTTCGACAAGGCCGAGTTGATCCCGCCCACGTCGAATTCGAGGCTGGGCCAATGGTTCTGGCTGCGGGCCTCCATGCCGGCGGTCAATTCCGTCGTCGTCGCCCTCTGGTTGGGTTCGAAATCCGCCCCATCGCCGAGGCCCAATAGCGCGTTCGGCTCTTCCGGGCCCGACGCGACGATGCCGCGGGGACGGTGGTACTTGAACGACCGCCCCACCAGTGTCCGCCCGTTTGCCAGCAGGGCGGAGGCCAGCGTGTCGCCTGCGAAGCCGGACATGGGATGGCCGTTGAAGCTGAATTCGAGCCGCTTCGACCGATCGATCAGGCGGCCTCCCCGGGCCAGACGTCCGCTCATCGGAAATTCCTCCAGATCCAACCCGGACGCCCGTGGGAGACGGCTTCGCGGATTTCCTTCGGCGGCTCGGTGGTTTGGGCCGCGTAGGTTCCGAACACCTCGTTCGTGGAGGCGCACCGCGCGGCGTGGAACCATTTGCCGCAGCCCATCGCGTGACGCCAGCGTTCGAAATGGACGCCCATGGGGTTCTCCCGCATGAAGAGGTATTCCTCGAAATCCCCGTCGGACGACCCCGGGCCGCGGCGCTTGAGATGCGCCTCGCCACCCGGCGACAATTCGGTCTCGTCGCACATGGCCCCGCAGTAGGGGCACCTCAGAGTCAGCATGCGTCGCCTCCCGTTATTCCGGCCCGATTCGCCAAACCTCCAGCCCGTCCGGCGAATCCCGACCACGGCCTATGCCACGGCGAAGGATCGCTTTCCAGCCATCCCCCGCCCGATTCCGCGCGACGAGCCCAGGGCACGGCCACCCGGTCATCCGAGTCGGATGGTTCGACCGCGACGGAATGAAAGATCCCTCGATTTGGAACACCTCGTTCCAACGCCGGGCGGAGCGCGCCCCGTCGCGTCCGCGGAGATTTCATCCGGCTGGCGGGGTTGACGGAACCCCGCGGATTGGTGCGGGAGTCGAAACGGGGCGGTTCCGCGCCGCGGAATGAACGGGTGCCGTCCCCCCGGCCCCGGAAAGCGGCCGCCCATAACAATTCCGTCACGCCCATATGGGAGTTCCGCCACCCTTCTCCCCGCATCGCGCGGGAACCCACTCCCATCCCAAGGCGCCGCGCCGGGGCTTTTCCCTTGCGGACGGCTTCGCGTCGGGTCGCGGCCCGGGCCGCCGCGAACCCGCGGTACCTGCCCGCGACCGAAGGTGTTGAAGCTTGGCGCGAGCGGTCTGATCGCCACCTCGGGAGCCCGGTCGAGACAGAGATGTCCCGAATGAAGCGTATCTGGGAGGGACTCTCGGCACGCAAATTCGAAATCAAGTTTTGGGGCTGGCAATTCTCTGCTTGATTCCGAGCATGCGGTCTGGATCGGAATGTCGGAACGTGAGTCAAAATGCCTATGATCGGGCAAAAAGGGCATCCAATTATCAATCATCGCCCGTGGACGGAGGTCCGCCGAACGGCACGCGGCGGCTGTTGGCGGCGCGACTCGGTGGCGGTTCGCTGCGCGGCCGGCGGTGGGCGGCGGCGGTCGCAAGGCCGAATTTGGATGAATCCGCATCGTGTCGGAACCCTCGGAAGCGGATTGGCGGAACTGAATCGGCGACCGCGATACTCCACGCGGGCGCGCCGCG
>JANQKA010000149.1 GCA_028281405.1 Hasllibacter sp.
GCCGGATTTCGTCCAAAGTCATCTGTGGTCCTCCTTTTGCCACTCGTCGACAATTCCGATGTTTCGAATGCCGACGAGGTCATGTCCTTCACCCCTTCGTGCCCCGAACCTTCTCGGCACAACTTCGGACACGTCCTGGTGGCTTCCGTGTGTCGTGGACTCGATCAATCCTCTCCTCGGCCGGCAGCGCACCGCGACATTCCGCCCCAAGTGGGGAAAGGCTCCGCGGCGCAACGGAATTCCGCCGCGGAGATGGCCTCCTCGACGTGTCGGGATTTCGGGCACCCGCCCGCGACCTTCTTCCGGGGGCCCGCACCGCTACCAGACACGCCTCCAGAGCGCGCGGAGGCGGCGGCCCAGCCTTGCAATACGCCCCCCGGGCTCCATATTCCCTGAATATCCCGGCTCGTCGTACCTCCGAAGCGTGGACAAATCGATGTCCATGATCGACCCCCCCTCGAACGAGTCCAGGTCGAAGGTGAGGGGGCCGATCGTGTATTCGTGGATCGTGGACGGATGCACGTCCGTTTCCGGATTTGGATTCGCCGCGTCGCCTCTGCGCACATACGCCAAGTACCTTTCGTACTCGGCCCGTTCGATGAACTCGTCCATGGTCATGCGCCGGATTTCGTCCAAAGTCATTTGTGGTCCTCCTTTTGCCACTCGTCGATCATCCTCACGTTTTGAATGACGGGAAGTTTTCGTCCATCATCATCGTGAGCCTCGGATCTGCTCAGCATACCTTCGGACACGTACTGGTGACTTCCGTGAGAGGCGGTCTCGATCAATCCTCTCCGCAGCCGGTAGCGCACCTCGACATTCCGCCTCAGCAGGCTTTTGTTCGAAAACTTTTCGCGCAACAATAGAGTGTCGCGGACATTTTCGTGCAATGCTTTCAGAATTTCGTATAATCCCTCCGACGGCTTCTCAACCTTAAGCCCCAGATTCCCGGCCTCGCGCCGATTTATTTTGTGATCATGGCTACCGCTTTCGCTACAGAGAAAATCAATGATCTTCTCATTCTCCGGGCTTTCGATCCCTTGGTGGACAAGCAGATTCCGGGCGAGGTTCCGAATTTGAGCCCGCACCCTGAAAATCTGCCCCAAGACCAACGGATGGATTTGTGTCGAGAGTTGCTTGAGCACGGTGGCGAGGTCGCCGGAATCTTCGATCCCGACATCCTTGATCATATCCAAGTATCCTTGAACCGCCTCGGCGCTAACCGATACGCCTTGCTTGGAGTCGGTTCCCGGCACCCGGGGGGTTAGTGGCCCCGTAACACTGGGATCGATCGGCCCCAACGTCGATTGCTTGGACATGATGATACGGTTCGCGCCGAGGCACATCAAGGTGCCCGCGCTGAGCGCCTTCGCCAAAACAATGACCTCGAGTTCGTCGCAGAAGATGCGCAGCAAATTCGCCAGCCGCCAAGCGGCCGCGGTGCTGCCACCCAAGGTGTACAGGATCAACGAAATTTTCTTGGCCGGCCAGAGCGACTCCAGATGCTCCACGAACACATCGTCCGCTTCAGGTCCGATCAACAACTCCAGTCCCGGCCTGTCACCCGTGACGTATAGCATTGCCTTTGATCCCCGAGCCTCGCCGACCCGCTCAAGCAGCACCCCGCGGTCTTCATGACCGCTCGGCGTCATGGAAACCGGTACCTGTTCTGGGCGACGTTCCCCGTCGCCTTCCGTGTGGGCCACGGCGTTCCCTCCTTCTGTTCGCGCCATCGTATTCAAAAGACTCGCGCGAGTCTCGCACGAATCACTCCGATCTTCAAGCGGGTCGGATGATCATTTCCGAAATCGCACGAATAGACCGAAACCGCAAGCGGACGCGGACCATCATGGTTTGCAACACCGCGCATGCCGCCGCCATCCCGCTCCACGCGGGCAAGTGAAGCCAAATTCCTTGGCTCCGCATCCGGTTTCACGACCGCTCATCGATCACCGAGCCGCGCGCATCCCTTTGTGACGTTGGAAATTTCCCGCCCATGTCGTCCAATCGCGGCGTGGGGTTCCCATGGAGCGGCCCACCCGGACATCCCGGCCGCCCCCGCCACGGGATGCTCCGTTTCGCTTGACTTCCCGTTCCGCCGGACAATCGGAATCGAATCGCCTGCGAATCGGTCCCTCCGGGGAATCTTCCGGGAATCCCACGATCCGCGGCCCGCAACGAGGCGCGAAACCGCCGCGATTTCGCCCGCCAGGAACGCCCGGCGGAAGACGCTTTCCTCCGGAAGCCGCCTCCGGGCCCAACCGAGCGTCCGCCCCACCGATCCCGGGCCCCTCCGGAAGGCGGGGCCAACGCCTGGACGCCGCGCCGCCGCCATCCCCGTAACAGGACGCCGCGAGACGGAATCCGCCCGGCGGCCGCGTGCCGGCGGCTTCATATGGGGATCACTTGTCCGATAAGCGTGTCGGGAGACGCCGTCGCGGCATTCCGGTCAAACGCTCGGGCTTTCGCCCCACGTTATGTACCCCGGGGACATCCCCGCCCCCGACTTGGCTGCTCATTCGGGTGTTCTCGGCCCGCGGTCACGAGCTCGCCCACATCCCGACACGCTTGGAGCGCCGGCGGTTTTGGTGGAATCGGTTGCGCAAGCCGCGTGAAGATCAACGCGAAGCGTTGGAATGCGCCGACCGCCATCGTCAACCGATGTGGTGTTCACTCCCAAGTCGCCGGCGCTCCATCAGACAAAGTGTTCCCGAATAGGCGCGTTCCACCATCTTCGACCCGCGGCGCGGTTTTTGGTTTCCGGCGGGAAGGTTGCGGTGGGTGCCGCCCGTCTCCGGGAGCGGCGCTTCGTAGGGGATGCCGCGGACCCCTCAGGACTTGCGGAAGATCATGACGAGGCCTCGGTCGGCGGCGTGGGGATGGTCCCCGCCTTCGTAGATCGCGATATCGGCGAATCGAAGCGGGCCGATCCGTCCCCGGGCCTGAAGGACCGCGAGCGTGGAACCGAACCCCATTCCGTCGTACACCGCCGGAATGCAGCCGCAGGCGAACAGCGCGCCGGGCGCGCAGACGCGCAGAAGCTCGGCCAGGCAAGCCGGCCCGACGTGGCCGTGCGTGAAGGTGCCCGACGAGACGACGCCGGCGTAGGTTCCGTCGGCCATGTCCAGCGGCTCGAGAACGTCCCCCACGATCCGATCGCGGTAGAGTCCCTTTTCGGCGGCGCGGTCCAACATCTCGGGCGTGATGTCGATCGCGTCCACGGTCATGCCGTCCAAATGCTCCGCCAGTAGGCCGGTGCCCGCGCCGACATCGAGTATCGGGGAGTCTCCGCCCTCCGCCTTGTAGATCGACGCGATTTCGCGCGGGGCGACATAGCCCCAGCCGTCGCCGAAGCTTGAATCGTAGGTCGCGGCCCAGCCGCCGTAGAGCTCCTTGGCCTTGTCGGGGCCGGCGATGGCGTAGGCCCCGTCGAGATCGTAGTCGGGCATTTTCGGGTCTCCTGAACGGCGCCTTCGGCTGACGTGGCCGCCGGCGGCGCGGGCGGCGGGACGTATCCACCGATTCGCTTCACCGGGGCACGATTCGGTCATTCCCCGCGCTGGTCAATAGGCGGCGCGGAGTCACCTTGGCTCGTGGCGGGCGGAGGCCGACGGTTCCCCTGCGGGGGATGCGCGGATTCCGGCGGGGCGGCCCCAGCGGACCGGCCGGGCGCCGGTCGGCCAAGGGCATCCTTCCGAATCGGCCGATCCGTGTCGGAGCGTCCCGCGACGCTCCCCGACCGGAGCGCGTGGAAGCGCGCGGGCGGCGTCATGGTTTCGGCCCCCGGTCCCCGTCGCGGCACTCTTCCGCGGAGCGCTCGATCGACGGGCTGGCCGTGGACAGCCTTCAAATCGGTCGATCCTCGTCGGAGTGGGCCGCGACTCTCCTTGACGGAGCGCGTGGAAGCGCGCGGGCGGCGTCATGGTTTCGTCCCCCGGTCACCGTCGCGGCACTCCTCCGCTGAGTGGTCCGCGGCCGATTCGGCCGCGGTCATCCATCCGAACCGGCCGATCCGCGTCGGAGCGGGCCGCGACTCTCCCCGACCGGAGCGCGTGGAAGCGCGCGGGCGGCGTCATGGTTTCGCCCCCCGGTCCCCGTCGCGGCACTCCTCCGCGGAGTGGTCCGCCGCCGGTTCGGCCGCGGTCATCCATCCGAATCGGCCGACCCGCGTCGGAGCGGGCCGCGACTCTCCCCGACCGGAGCGCGTGGAAGCGCTCGGACGGCGTCATGATTTCGGCCCCTGGTCCCAGTCGCGGCACTCCTCCGCGGAGTGGTCGGCCGCCGGACCGGCCGCGGTCATCCATCCGAATCTACCGAGCCGTGTCGGAGCGGGTCGCGACTCTCCTCGACGGAGCGCGTGAGGGCGCGCGGAATGCGTCATGGACCCGTTCGAGGATCCCCCGTCCCCGTCGCGGCGCCCTTCCGCGGAGCGCTCGATCGAAGGTCCGGCCGCGGTCATCCATCCGAATCGGCCGAGCCGTGTCGGATCGGCACGCGACGATCCCCGACCGGAGCGCGTGGGAACGAGCGGGCGACATCGGGCGCACCGGTTCCAACGCGGCGGAGCCAAACGGTCACCCGCCGGGCGTGGCGGCCAGAATCCGGGTCAAATCCGGCCGCTCGATCTCCTCCCTTCCGAGATCGAGGCCGTTCCGAATATGCTCCAGATGCCGGCGCATCATCTCCGCCGCCCCGGCGCCGTCGCCACCGGCGACCGCGTCGACGATCCCGCGGTGCTCGTCCTCCGGGCAGGTGGCCTCCTTGGTCACTCCGAACAGCCCGACGATCAGAGAGGTCCGCGTCACGAGCTCCCGGACGAACCGGACCAGGACGGCGTTGCCGTGGCCCTTCGCGAGTTCGACGTGGAATTCCCCGGACAGGCGGATGATCCGGCTCCGCTCGCGCCGCAGCCTCGCCTCGTCCTCGAGCGTCAGGTGGCGGCGCAACCCGTCGATCACCGTCGGCGGAACGCCTTCCGCCATCGTCTCCACCAAGCGCGATTCGATCATCAACCGCGCCTCGAACACCTCGTCGGCCTCCTCCGCCGTCGGACAGGCGACGTAGGCCCCGCGGTTCGAGTGCAACTCGACGATGCCCTGGCTCGCGAGAAGCAGGAGCGAGCGGCGCACCCTCATCCTCCCGACCCCGAAGGTCTCGCAGAGCGCGGCCTCGCTCAGCTTCGTGCGCGGCGGCAGGCGGTGCTCCATGACGGCCGAGTAGACCCGGTCGACGATGACCCGCTCGTCCGGGTCCGCCCCCGCGTCGCGCCGCTCCTCCAGATCCCGCTGTTCCATGTCCGAAACGCCTTCGTGTCCGCGTGGATGTCCGCCCGCCTGCCTTGTCCGGCGGGATTGTCGATCCTTAGCCAAAAAGTTGTCGGCACGGCAAACCTTTTTTGTTGACAATCATTGTTGACGATCCACAAATGGCTCCACGGCGCGGCGCCGCGGGTGATTCGTTTCGTGCGGAACCCGCGGCCGGACACGCCGGAGATCGGCTCCAGAAAGGGAGAGAACAATGAAACGCAGAACACTCGTGACGGCGGCGCTCGCGGCCGCCGTGGCCGTCGCCGCGCAGACCGGCGCGGCGATGGCGATGAACCCGGTGCTCAAGATCGGCTTCGTTGGGGTCACCAGCGGGCCGGCCGCCGCCTGGGGAACCTCGAACCAGCGCTCGATGGAGGCCAGGGCCGCCTGGATCAACGAGACGGGCGGCTACACCATCGGCGGCACCACCTACGACATCGAGATCGTCTCCTTCGACGACCAGAAGGATCCGAAGCGCGCGATCGCGGGCATGGAGAAGATGGCCAACGAGGGCATCCACTACGTCGTCGGCCCCAACGTCGACGACGGGGCGGCGGCAGTCCGCCCGGTGGCGGAGAAGAACGGGATCATGTACTTCCCCTACGCCTTCCCCAAGGAGCTCTACTCCGCCCCCGCCTCGAACGCCGTGCTCGGGATGGTCGCGAACTACCAGTCCGGGCCGGCCATCTACAAGATGCTGCGCGACGAGAAGGGCGTGAAGACCGTGGCCTTCGTGGCCGCGAACGAATCGGATCCCCTGTCGCAGCGCGACAGCGGCGTCGCGGCGGCGAAGGCCCTCGGCCTCGACGTGGTGTCCTCGAACGTCACCTATCAGGTCGACACCACCGACTTCACCCCCGTCCTGACTCCGGTGATGCGGTCGCGGCCCGACCTGCTCGTGCTCTCGGGCGTGTCCCCCGCCAACGCGCCGCAGCTGATCCGCTCGGCCCGCGAATTGGGCTACCGGGGGCTGATCTCGACCGAGACCGCGCAGGACGCGAGGGTTCTGAGCGAGGGAGCGGGCGATCTCGCCAACGGCTTCATCTCCGTCGGCGGGGCGTCAACGCCCGAGATCGCCTCGGACATGATGAAGGAGTTCGTGGACCGCTACACCGCGATGTTCGGCGAGTACAACGACGAATCGAACACCAAGGTCTACGCGCTCGAATACATCCTCGAGACGCTCAAGGCGAACCCGGCGGCGATCGACGACGTCGACGAGTTCCAGAGGACCATGGACACCTTCGAGGCGCCGAACCCCTACATGAAGGGCGACGCGAAGCTCAGGTACGTCGGCATGTCCTCGTTCGGCCAGAAGCGCCAGATAGCGGTGCCGCTGGTGGTGAACGTGTTCAACGACGGCGAATTCGAAACGATGTTCGTGGCCGAAGTCGACTGAGCCCGGTTCCGGCGGGACGGCGTCCCGCCGGACGAAGTCCCCCGGCCCGCGCCGCGGGCCGGGAAACCCTCCCTCCACGGGGAACGACATGGAACAGATACTCGCCAACGGGGTCTACCTGGGCGCGCAATACGCCATGATCGCGCTTGGCCTCACCCTGATCTTCGCGTTGATGAACGTGCTGAATTTCGCCCACGGGCAGATGTACGTCCTGGGCGGCTTCGTGACCTACACGTTCTACGGCCAGCTGGGCTGGCCGTTCGTGCCGGCGTTGCTGATGTCCTGCCTCACCCTGGCGGTGGCCGGCGCCCTGATCGAGAGGTTCCTCTTCGCCCCGGTCATCCGAAGGTCGGCCCGCGAGGAAAGCACGATGCTGCTCGCCGCCGGGCTCGCCTTCCTGCTCGACGCGATCATCCTGCTGGTGTTCGGCGAGAAGCAGCGCGGCGTGCCGAAAATCGTCAACGGCGTGCTCAACTGGGACTTCCGGGTGATCATGCCTTATGACCGCATCCTGATCTGCGGCCTGGCGATCCTGTCCATCGTCACCTTCATCCTCTTCATGCAATACTCCAAAACCGGGCGCGCCCTGAGGGCGTTGGCGCAGGACCGCACCGCCGCCGAGCTCATGGGCGTCGATGTCGCGCGCTACTCGATGATCGGCTTCGCGATCGGGGCGATGCTCGCCGGACTCGTCGGCGGGCTGCTCGTCACCATAACCGGGGTGAACCTCGGCATGGGCGGGCCGACCTCGATCAAAGCGTTCATGATGGTCATGATCGGCGGCGCGGGCGTGATTTCGGGCGCCATCGCCGGAGGGATCATCCTCGGGTTCCTGGAGGCGATCGGTCTGGCGGTGCTTTCGCAATACGGCGACATCACCTACCTGGTTATTTTCGTGTCGCTGATGATTTTCCTGGCCATCCGCCCGCGGGGGCTGATGGGCAAGCCGTGGGGATAGCGCCATGTCGAAGCCCTCGCCCGCCCACTGGATCGGCCTCGCCGTGTTCCTCGCCGCCGTGTTCGTCGCCATTCCGATGCTGATCGCGGCGTCGGGCCGCACCGACTTCTACTTCACCCTGACCTCCGTCGCGCTTCTCGCCATCGCGAGCGCGGGGGTCTGGCTGATGTTCTATATCGGGCGGATCCACATCGGCCAGGGCGCCTTCGCCCTGATCGGGGCCTACGTCTCGGCCATCCTCGTGACCAAGGCGGAAATGTCATTCTGGCTCACCCTGCCCCTCGCCGGACTGTTCGCGGCCTTCGTCGCGGTGCTGATCGGCATTCCGATCCTCAGGCTGCGGGGCGTCTACTTCGCGATGATCTCGCTGGTCCTGACGCAGGTCGTCACCTTGACGGCACTGGCGCTGCCGATCACCAACGGCGCCAAAGGCATCACCTCGATCCCGCTCCCCGGCGCGATCTCGGCGTTCGGGATCACGCTGGTTCCGGACTTCGCCGACATCGAGAACACCCGACTCGCCTTCTACCTCACCTCCTGCTTCCTGATGGTGCTCACCTTCGCGGCCATGCACCGCCTGGTGAATTCGCGGCTCGGGCACATCTGCCGCTCGATGCAGCAGAACGAGGCCCTGGCCGCCTCCATCGGCGTCAACATCGCCCACATCCGCATCATCGTGTTTTCGATTTCGTCCTTCTTCGGCGGAATCGGCGGCGCCATGTTCGGGTCCATCGCCCAGTCGGTCTATCCCTCCACCTTCGTGGTCGCCGACAGCGTGAATTTCATGCTGAACTGCTTCCTCGGCGGATTGGGATACGTGTTCGGGCCGATGCTCGGCACGCTGGTGCTGTATTTCGGTTGGGATCTTCTTTTCGAGTTCGGCCGGTATCAGCTTCTGATCTACTCCGGCCTGCTGATCCTGGCGATGCTGGTCCTGCCCAACGGACTTCTGAGCATCAGGCCCGACATGTTCCGGAGATCCTCCAAATGAGCCGGCTTCTCGAAATCAAGTCGGTCACCAAGCGGTTCGGCGGGCTGGTCGCGAACCGCGACATAACCTTCGACGTGGCCGAAAACGAGATCCTCTCGGTGATCGGTCCCAACGGAGCCGGCAAATCGACGCTGTTCAAGATGATCTCGTCGTTTTTGACCACGACGTCGGGCGAAATACTCTTCAAGGGCGAGCGGATTTCCAACAGCAGGGCGCACATCGTCGCGCGGAAGGGCGTCGTGCGCACCTTCCAGGAAACCACGATCTTCAAGAACATGACCGTGCGCGAGAGCGTCATCGTCGCGCAGCATCTGCGCTCCAAAGCCTCCCTGGCGGGATATTTCTGGGGGTCGAAGACGGCGCGGGAAGACATCGAGTCGTTCGGAGCCCACGCCGACGATTTGATCGAATTCCTCGGGCTGAGCGGCATAAGCGGCGAGTTGGCCACGAATCTTCCGCACGGCCATCTGCGCGCGCTCGGCGTCGCCATCGGGTTGGCCACCGACCCCACCGTGCTTCTGCTCGACGAGCCCTTCGCCGGCATGAACCGCGAAGAAACCATGCAGATGGTCGGCCTGGTCAGAAAGGTGCGCGACGACCGCGGCGTGACCATACTGCTCGTCGAGCACGACATGTCGGCGGTGATGAAAATCTCGGATCGCATCGTGGTGCTGAATTTCGGAGAAAAGATAGCCGAGGGCACGCCGTCGGAGATTCAGAACAACGACAAGGTCATCGAGGCCTATCTCGGCAGCCCCGATGACGAGATCGGGGTGTAGCGATGGGCAAGATGCTGGAATTCAGGGAAGTCGAGCTCT
>JANQKA010000153.1 GCA_028281405.1 Hasllibacter sp.
CGGGGTCATCCGCGAATCCATGCCGGAGAAGAGCCCCGCGAACGATCTCCCGCTCCCCGGTGGTCTCCAGACGCTCGATTTCGTCCTCGAACCGTTCGATCAGTTGGGGATGCATGGCCAAGGTCGCCAGGATCACCGCCTCGCGAACCTGATCCTCGACCTCCTCCGTGGCGCCCGCCAATAGCGAAGCCCGCGTCGCCGAAAGCGGAGACTCCGAGGCCCGGAATCCGCCCCTGGCGCGCCCCTTTCCACCCCGCCAATCCCGCCATTCCCGTCGGATCGGAGCGAACAGGGCCCGGACGCGCTCCCGCAACGCCTGCGAGTAGTGCCACTTGAGCGAAGGGTCGGGAATCCTCTCAACCACCTCCCGCAGCTTACTGTCCAGCGCGGCGCGGCGCTCGGGAGTGTCGTATGTCCCGCCCTCGGTTTCCCTCCGCCAGAGAAGCTCCACCATCGACACCGCTCCATCGAGCGCCGCCCGCATCCCCGCCGGGCCCCTGGCCTTCAATAGATCGTCGGGATCCTGGCCCTCGGGCATCAACGCGAATCGAAGCGACTTGCCCCCCTGCTGAATCGGCAACGCCAGGTCGATCATGCGCATGGCCGCGTTCAGTCCCGCGGCGTCCCCGTCCAACGCCACCACCGGCTCGTCCGCGTGCCTCCACAGCAGCCGCAGTTGATCCGCGGTCACCGCCGTGCCGAGGGGAGCCACCGCCGTTCCGAAGCCCGCCTCGCCGAGCGCGATGACGTCCATGTAGCCCTCCGCGACGATCAGCGTCGAATCCTCGCCCATCGCCTCCCGCGCCCGCTTGAGGTTGTATAGCGACCGTCCCTTGTCGAAGAGCGGCGTTTCCGGCGAATTGAGGTACTTGGCCCGTGCGTTCGGATCCATCGCGCGGCCCCCCAGCGCGATGGCCCGACCGCGGGTGTCCCGGATCGGGAAAATGATCCGCCCGCGGAACCTGTCGTAGGGATCCCCGCCCTCTTCAGGCTTCGCGCAGAGACCCGCTTCGATCAGGAGATCCACCGGGATCCCCCGGCCTGTCAACTCGCGGAAGAGCTCCCCCCGGCCATTCGGGGCGAAGCCGATCTCCCACCTCTCCAACGCTTCGTCGGACAGTCCCCGGCCGCGCAGATATTCCCGGGCATCCCCCCCCGCGCCCGTCAACAGCAGCAGCCGATAATGGGCCACCGCCTGCTCCATGACCTCGGCCAATTCGACCCGGCGGTCGGCCCGCTCTCGCTCTTGCGGGTCCGGTTCGGGCACCTTCATGCCCGCCTCGGCGGCCAATATTTCGACCGCTTCCATGAATCCCACGTTCTCCGTCTCGCGGACGAATTTGAGCGCGTCCCCCTTCGCGTGGCATCCGAAGCAGTAGTAGAAGCCCTTGCGGTCATCCACGTGGAACGACGCGGTCTTCTCCTGGTGGAACGGACACGGCGCCCACATGTCCCCGCGGCCCTGATTCGACCTCTTGTGATCCCACGAGACCTTGCGGCCGACCACCTGCACGATGCTCGTCCGGTTGCGCAGCTCGTCCAGAAATCCAAGTGGCAATCTCATCCCGGCAATCCCCTGAAACCGCCCCCGGCGGAAAATTCGCGATCGCGACCCATGGACCTCTCCTTGGCTTTCGATCCCGAGCCGACAAACGGCTCACCCCGCTCCCCGGCGCTCCTCCCCGCGAAGCCTTTGCCCGGACATGACATCCGCGGCCACCGCTCCCACGCGAACCGCCCCGCCGGTCGGATTCAGGGGGTGGTCCCCCCGCACGCGCGGATCATGCGGTCTTGCTCATCGTTTCGTCCTTTCGTCGCGCGTGGTCCCTCCGCGCGCGCGGATCACGCGTTGGCCTTCCGCCCGAACCGCGCCCGGCCCGCGTCCACCGCCGGTCCTTCCGCGCTGTCGCGGACCACGCGTTCGTCCACCGCGCGGCGTCCCGTCATCCGGCGGCCCTCCGCGCTTTCGCGGATCACGCGCCAAACCGCGCCATCGGAACGCCAAAGCCGGATCCCGCGGGCGGAAATCCAACCGCGGCCACCCTCCCTTGATGGTGATTCCGGAGCCGACATTCAAGCGGATTAAGTGGAGCCGGCCACCGCTGGCGGCGGCGCATCAGACGACCCACACCACCCGGTGGGCACCGGTCTCCCGACACGGGTGCCCGGACTCCGCCGGCGCCGCCAACCCATCGCCCTCCATAAACCGCGCTCCGCCTAGACGCCTTCGGGACGACACCGCCAATCGGCGTCATCCGAACCGAACGCCGCGGGCCGCTGGTCCGAAGCCGCCGGACGCCCGCTCCAATCCGATGGCCTGGAATTCGGATCACGGCCGGAAACGCGGTGCGGCGGGCAGCGCTCCCTCCTTGTTCCATGCCGCGCACCGCTCGCCCGGCCCCGTCCTCCGGGGCCATCCCGCGCCCACCCCTCGCGCGCGAACGTTCACGGTCCGCCCCGCCGAAACGAAACCTGTCGGCGCATCCCGCTCCGCCCAACGCCCTCCACGACGCCCGGGCGCGAACCGACAGCCTTCAGATCATACGCCTCGCCGCCACCGACGACATCGCCTCCTCCAGATCCCGCGCCAGCGTCCCCGCCATCGAGCGGAACACCGCGACATCCACCGCGCCGTCGGGACAACCGATCAAAATCGACTGCATGTGTTTGAGTTCGGTCCTGACCACCCGCCCCGGAACGATCTCCGCCGGATCCACCGGAATTAGACGCGCCAGCACATCGGGCACGTCCGGACCACTCAGCCGGACGAGACTCCAAGCGTCGCCCTGATCCATCGCGGCCACGCCGACCGGCGCCGCCGCCGCCGCGCCGATCCAAAGTGCCTGATCGAGGCCGACCCAGGCGAGCCTGCCTCCCGGGGCCTCGGCGACCTCCCCGGGCCCGGGCATCCCCACTCCCATCGCCTCCGCCACCGCCGACGCCCCGGCATCGTCCCAGTTGGACAGCCAGAGCAGGGTTTCGGCCGTGATCCAGTCCGCGCGCGCGCCGCCGATCTCGATCGGCGGCGGATTCCCGCCGGGGCTTTCCGCCACGAGTTCAACCACGCATCCGCCCTCCGTCCGCGTCGAAAAACACCGGAGACGTCACCTCGCACACCGTGTCCACCCCGCGCAAATGGTCCACGAGTCTCACACGCTCGCCGCGCCTCTCCGGCCCGCGCTCGAGGAAACCGAGGCCGATGTCGCAGCCCAGCGTCGGCGAGTGACAGGCCGAGGTCACGTGACCTTGGTCGTTCTCGCGCGCCGCCCTCTCCCCCTCGCCGAACAGATGCGCGCCGGCGGTGATCCGGCCGGAATCGTCGACCGGTTTCAAACCCACCAGCCTCTCCCGGTCGGGATCGACCAGCCCCTCCCGCGCCGCCATCGTCCGTCCCACGAAATCCTTCCCACCCGACATCATGCCTCCGAAGCCGAGGTCGAACGCCGTCGCCCGCCCGTGCAGTTCCGCGTGGGTGGGAAATCCCTTCTCGATCCGGAGAACGTTCAGGGCCTCCATCCCGTAGGGGCCGCCGCCCAGCGATTCCGCCCGTTCCGCGAGCGCGGCCCAAAGCGACGCCCCGAAACGCGCGGGAACGGCGATCTCGTAGCCCTCCTCGCCCGAAAACGATATCCGGAACAGCCGCCCCTCCACGCCCCCCGGACTCACCGGCCGCCACCCCATGAAATCGAGCGCGGGAGGTTCGCCGATCAAGTCCCCGATCAAATCCCCCGCCTTCGGTCCCGCGACGGCGAACTGCGCCCACTGCTCCGTGGCCGAGGCGAAGCGGACGCGCATCCCGGGCTTCAGACACTGCGCGACGAAGTCGAGATGGGTCATCACCTGACCCGCGGCCGCCGTGGTTGTGGTGATCAGGTAACGCGCGGCCCCCAGCCGGGCGGCCGTGCCGTCGTCCATGACGTGGCCGTCCTCGCGCAGCATGAGGCCGTATTTCACCCGTCCCTCCCTCAAAGTGGAGAACATCCCGGTGTAGACGAAGTCGAGGAAGGCTCCGGCG
Organism: Hasllibacter sp.; assembly: GCA_028281405.1. Taxonomy (GTDB): domain Bacteria; phylum Pseudomonadota; class Alphaproteobacteria; order Rhodobacterales; family Rhodobacteraceae; genus JANQKA01. The sequence continues at coordinate 4,016 of JANQKA010000153.1, forward strand.
TCCGGTCCCTGGACGTCGATCTTGCCGAGGGTGGACACATCGGCCACCCCGACCGTGTTCCTGACATACCCCACCTCCCGGTCGCAGCTCTCGCGCCAATGACTCTCTCCCTCCGCCGGAAAGTACGACGGCCGGAGCCAAAGTCCCGCCTCGATCATCGGCGCGCCGCGCGAGAGGCTCCACGCGTGTGAGGTCGTCAGCCGCAGCGGAGCGAATCCCTCTCCCCGCCCTCCCGCCCCCAGGGTTCCGATGGGCACCGGCGTGTAGGGCGGGCGGAAGGTCGTCGTTCCGGTTTCCGGAATCGGACGTCCGGTCGCGTCCGCCAGGACCGCCAGCGCGGCGACGTTCGACACCTTGCCCTGATCGGTCGCCATGCCCTGGGTGGTCCACCTCTTCATGTGCTCCACGCTTTGAAGGTTTTCCGCGGCGGCCTGCCGAACGTCCTTCACGGTCACGTCGTTCTGAAGGTCGAGCCAGGCCCTCCCCCCTGCCTGCACGAACCAAAGCGGGGCGATCCGGGTTCCGTCGTCCTCGGCCTCGGGGACCGCCTCGGAAGGAACCTTGAAGTCCATCGCCTCGAGCGCACGCCGCGCCCTGAACGCGCCGGACTTGAGCGCGCCGCGGGTCGAAAATTGGCCCAGCGCCGCCCCCGCGGCCTCCATCCCCGGCACGGCGTCCGGGTCGGGCACGAACGCGTGGACGCTCTCGTTCCACACCGGTTTGCCGTTCATGTGGCAGGTCAGATGCACCGCCGGATTCCACCCGCCGGACACGGCCAGGCAATCGCAGGGAACCTCCTCCGTCCCCGACGCGTGGCGCACGGTCACCGACCGCAGCCCCAGCCGTCCCCTGGTCGCCACGACCCGCGCGCCCTTCCAAACCGGAAAATCGCCGGGGATATCCACGCCTTCGCGGCTCTCCGCGAAACCCGCGACCTCCACCCCCGCCGCCGCGAGGTCGCGCGCCGTCCGGTGGGCGTCGTCGTTGTTGCCGAACACCACCACGCGCCGGCCCGGGCTCACCCCGTAGCGGCGCAGGTAGGTTCTGACGGCGGAGGCCTGCATGACCCCCGGCCTGTCGTTGCCCGGGAACGCGACGAGCCGTTCATGCGCTCCGGCGCAAAGCACCGCGCGCCGCGCCACGATGCGCCAGAAGCAATCGTCGGGGAGATGGGCCGGCCGATCCGACAGATGCTCGCCGACGCGTTCGTGGGCGCCGAACACGCCCCCGTCGTAAACGCCGGTCACGGTGGTCCGCGTCATGATCCGGACGCCGAGGTTCCGGAGTTCCGAAGACGTCCGCGCCGCCCAATCCGCGCCCGGAAGCCCGCCGACCTCGAGCGACTCGGACAGCAGCCGCCCGCCGGGGAGCGGGGTTTCGTCGGCGAGGATCACCCGCGCCCCGGCCCGCGCGCCCGTGAGCGCGGCCATCAGGCCGGCCGGGCCCGCGCCGATCACCAACAGGTCGCAATGCGCCCAGGCTTTTTCCCGCGGCGTGTCGTCGTCCACCTTCGGAAGTCGCCCCAGGCCCGCCGCCCGCCGGATCGCGGGTTCGTAGACCTTCTCCCAGAACGACCCCGGCCACATGAATGTCTTGTAATAAAAGCCCGCGCCCAGGAACGGGTGCAGGAAGTCGTTGACCGCCAGAAGATCGAACGAGGGCGAGGGCCAGCAGTTCTGGCTCGACACCGCCAATCCGTCGTGGATTTCTTGGACGGTGGCCCGCGTGTTGGCCGTCCAAGCCCCGCCGGCGGCCTTCGCGCCCGCCCGCTTCGTGTTTTCCGCGGGTCCGGGACGGCTCACGGTGACCAGAGCCGACGGTTCCTCCGACCCCGCCGTGAGCACCCCCCGCGGCCTGTGGTACTTGAAGGATCTCCCGAACAGGCGGACTCCCTCGGCCAGCAACGCCGAGGCGACGGTGTCGCCGGCGTAGCCGCGGCGCGGCTTGCCGTCGAAACTGAACGCGACCGGGCGGTTCCGATCGACGAGTCCCAGTCCATCGATCCTCACCGCTCCGCCTCCCTCGCCAAAACCGCGCCCGAAATCACGTGGGTGACGGTGTTCCTAGTCACCTTGATCCAAGCTCCGCACCCCATCGAATGGTGCCACAGTTCCTCGGTCTCGCCCTCGGGATTGTCGCGGAGGTGAAGGTACGCGTCCCAAGCCCCGTCCCCGGCCCCGGGGTCGGGGCGGTTCAGCATCACGGCCGCGCCCTGATAATAAAATTCCCGGCTGTCGCGGGAGCCGCAGATCGGACAGGGCACCCTCATGCCGCCGCTCCCACCATGGACCGCGCGCGGGTTCGGGCCATCGGGACGCCGGGCGGGGAATTCGTCGTCGAATTGCCCGTCACGCGCCTCGAGCGGGCGCGGACGGCCAGCCAGCCAACGCGGAGGCACCGCGGAGCCGTAGGACGCGGGGACGTCCATTCGGCCGGGAAAGATCGGCCGTGGTCGAAGGAGCCGCGGACGGTCGCCGGCCAACCGGGAGCGGAGTCCGCGGCCCAAACGGATTTCACTCCGCGCGGCGCGCGTCCGGACTCCCGGCGGAAACGGAAAAACTCCGGGTCCGGACAACGGGCCGACGTCCCGCATCCCGTGGCCCGTAAAGCCCCGCGGCCCACGCCGGCGGTAAATTCGGGGACGCCGACGCTCCAGCCCCGCCGCGCCGCGAGAAGGCACGCCGTCCCAAGCCCTCCCCCCGGACCAACCGCGCGGGCACCCGCGTCAATGGAGATTGTGCTGCGCACCCGTTCCCTCCTCGTCCAGAATCCCGCGACCAGTAGCGAACCTGTCCAATCGGAAGCGCGACGCGAATTCGTGCGGGCGACCCGTCGCCAGAAGGTGGGCGGTGCACCAGCCCGACGCCGGCACCGCCTTGAAACCACCATAGCACCAGCCGCAATTCAGAAAGAGCCCATCGATGTGCGTCCGGTCGATGATCGGCGACCCGTCCGGGCTCATGTCCATGACGCCGCCCCAGGAGCGCAGAACCCTCGCCCGCCCGATCGCCGGGATCATCGCCATCCCCGCCTCCATGACATGCTCCATCATGGGCGGATTGCCGCGCTGGGCGTAGGAAGCGTAGAAGTCGAGGTCGCCGCCGAACACGAGGCCGCCCTTGTCGGACTGGCTGATGTAGAAATGCCCCATGCCGAAGGTCACGACGGTGTCGATCAGCGGCTTGATCCCCTCCGTGACGAACGCCTGCAGGACATGGCTCTCGATTGGAATGCGCATCCCCGCCATGGCGGCCACCCGCCCCGAACGCCCCGCCGCGACCATCGCCACGCGCTTCGCCCTTATGTTCCCCCGGGTGGTCCGCACGCCGGTGACGCGCCCTCCCTCGACATCGATTCCCGTGACCTCGCATTGCTGGATCAAATCCACTCCGCGCCGGTCGGCGCCGCGGGCGTAGCCCCAAGCCACCGCGTCGTGGCGCGCGGTCCCGCCGCGTGGGTGGTGCAGGCCCCCGTAGATCGGGAACCGGGCGTTGTCGAAATCGAGGATCGGAACGCGACGCCTGACGCCCTCGCGGTCGAGAAGGACGGCGTCGTCACCCTGGTTGATCATCGAGTTGCCGCGCCTGACGAAGGCGTCGCGCTGGCCGTCGGAATGGAACAGATTGATGATTCCCCGCTGCGAATGCATGGCGTTGAAGTTCAAATCCCGCTCCATCCCCTCCCACAGTTTCAGCGAGTGGGAGTAGAATTCGCTGTTGCCCGGCAGGATGTAGTTCGCCCGCACGATCGTCGTGTTTCGTCCCACGTTGCCGCCGCCGAGGTAGCCGCGCTCCAGCACCGCCACATCCGTCACTCCATGGTTCCGCGCGAGGTAGTAGGCGGTTGCCAAGCCGTGCCCTCCGCCGCCGATTATGACCGTGTCGTATTCGTCCTTCGGCGCGGGAGACCGCCAGAGCTTCGGCCATCCCTCGTTGCCGGCGAGGCCCCG
>JANQKA010000154.1 GCA_028281405.1 Hasllibacter sp.
CCCGCGAGGCCCTCGAGGGTGTCGTGGCGGGCGTGGGGCACGTCCTTCGGCGACCGCGTGTGATAGGCGATCTCGCAACCGAAGGCGGCGGATGCCCGAAGGGCGATCTCCCGGCCGATCCTGCCCATCCCGAGCAGGCCGAGTTTCGCGCCCTCGATCGACCTGGTGAGCGGAGCCGCGCCCTCCTTTTCCCAGCGGCCGGACCTCGCCCAGTCGTCGTCGCGCAGCAAACGGCGGCTGACGGCGAGCATGAGAAGGATCGCGGTGTTGGCCACGTCGGCGTTCAGCACGCCGGGCGTGTGGGTCACGACGATTCCGCGGCGCGCGGCCTCGACGGCGTCGATGGTGTCGTAACCAACCCCGTAGCTGGAGATGATCCCAAGATTTGGAAACGCGTCCATCAGCGCGCCGTCGATGACGTTGTGGCTGATGTTGGCGACGCGCCCGACCGAGGCGCCGTTTTCCGAGCGCCACCCGGCGGGATCCCCGAGATCCCGCTCCCGGACGACCTCGAACACCTCGGACAGGGCGGAGAACATCCGCTCGGTGCCGCCTCCGATCACGTAGACGATCGGTTTGGTCATTCGGAAACCACCTTCTGGCGCTGGACGCCGAGGCCCTCGATGTTCAAATCCATGACGTCGCCCGCCTTGAGGTAGACCGGCTCCGGCTTGATGCCCATGCCCACTCCCGGCGGGGTGCCGGTGGAGATCACGTCGCCCGGATGGAGGGTGAAGAGTCCGCTGAGATGGGCGATGATTTCCGCGACGGTGAATATCATCGTGGAGGTGCTGCCGGTCTGCATCCGCCGGCCGTTCACGTCGAGCGACATCGCCAGGTTCTGCGGGTCCGGGATCTCGTCGCGGGTGACCAGCCAGGGCCCGGTCGGGCCGAAGGTGTCGCAGCTTTTTCCTTTCGTCCACTGGCCCGTGAGTCCGTTTTGGAAATGCCGCTCGGACACGTCGTTGACGACGCAGTACCCCGCCACGTGGCCGATCGCGTCCTCGGGCCGGACGTATTTGGCCTTCCTGCCGATGACGACGCCCAATTCGACCTCCCAATCGGTATTCTCCGACCCGCGCGGAAGAACCACGTCGTCGTTGGGGCCGACGATGGCGGAATTGGCCTTCATGAATAGGATCGGATGTTCGGGAATCGCCGCGCCGGTTTCCGCCGCGTGGTCGGAATAGTTCAGGCCGATGCAGCAAAACTTGCCGATCCGGCCGACGCAGGGACCGTATCGGACGCCGTCGGCGACGGCGGGCAGGGCCGAGGCGTCAAGTCCGCGCAATCGGTCCAGGGACGCGTCGTCCAGAACCGGGCCGGAGATGTCGTCGACCTCGCCGGAGAGGTCGCGCGGGATTCCCCCGGAATCGATCAGGCCCGGCTTCTCCTCGCCGGGATTTCCGAAACGGAACAGTTTCATTGGCTTGATCCTTTCCCCGTCATGGGAGCGTCGGACCCGCGGTCGCCGCCGTCCCGCCGGGACGGTCTCCTTCCGGGCCTCAGTGGTTGTTTCTCGGCGTGTGCGTCCGAGCGATGTCGCGGTATTCGTGCGCGCCCTTCAGAGTCATGCCGCGGTCGAAGCCCTCGACCCGGTCGCGGAAAATCTCCTGCCAAGGCGATTGGCTCTCGGGAATCTCCGGCGTCCACGCGGCGCGGCGCGCCTCCAGTTCGGCGTCCGGAACGAGAATGTCGGCGGTGCGGGCCTTGAGATCGATCCTCACCCTGTCCCCCGTCCGCAGAAGCGCCAACCCGCCGCCGAGCGGCGCCTCCGGAGCCGCGTTGAGGATCGAGGGCGACCCGGACGTGCCCGACTGCCGCCCGTCGCCGATGCACGGCAGGGCCGTGACGCCCCGCTTCAGAAGATGGGCGGGCGCGCGCATGTTCACGACCTCGGCGCCCCCGGGATAGCCGACGGGCCCGGCGCCCCGCATCACGAGGATCGCGGTTTCGTCGATCCCGGAATTCTCGTCGTCGATGCGGGCGTGGTAATCCTCCGGCCCGTCGAACACGAAGGCCGGGCCCTCGAACGCCATCGGATCGTCCGGGTTTTCGAGGTAGCGGCGGCGGAATTCGTCGGAAATCACGCTGGTTTTCATGATCGCGCTCTCGAACAGGGAACCCTTGAGGTTCAGGAACCCGGCCTCCTCCTTGAGCGGATCGTCCACGGGGCGGATCACATCCCGGTCCAGCGTCCGGCGGTCGCCGCAGTTCCCGCCGATCGGCTCTCCGTTCACCGTAAGGGCGCCGGGGTGCGGCAGCAGCCCCCCGTCCAACAGTTCTCCGATCACGGCGGGAACGCCGCCGGCCCGGTGGTAGTCTTCGCCCAAATAGGCCCCGGCGGGTTGCAGGTTCACGATCAGCGGCACCCGGTGGCCGATCTCCATCCAGTCGTCGTTGTTCAGCGGCACGCCGAGATGCCGCGCCACGGCGTTGAGATGGATCGGAGCGTTGGTCGATCCACCGATGGCGGAGTTTACGACGACCGCGTTCTCGAATGCTTCCCGCGTCATGATGTCGGAGGGACGCAGATCCTCCCACACCATTTCCACGATCCGCTTGCCGGTCTCGTGGCTGATTTGGCCGCGTTCGCGGTGCGGCGCGGGGATCGCGGCGGAACCGGGCAACTGCATGCCCAGCGCCTCGGCCAGCGAATTCATCGTCGTCGCGGTGCCCATGGTGTTGCAGAAGCCCGTGGACGGGGTGGACGACGCGACGAGATCGAGAAATCCGTCATCGTCGATTTCCCCCGCAGCGCGCATCTCCCGGGCCTTCCAGACGATGGTTCCCGATCCCGCGCGTTCGCCGCGGTGCCAGCCGTTCAGCATCGGTCCGACCGACAGCGCGATCGCGGGCACGTTGACCGTCGCCGCCGCCATCAGGAGCGCGGGCGTGGTCTTGTCGCAGCCGATCATCAGCACGACGCCGTCCACCGGGTATCCGAACAGCGTCTCGACCAGGCTGAGATAGGCGAGGTTTCGGTCGAGGCTGGCGGTCGGGCGCTTCCCCGTCTCCTGGATCGGATGGACCGGGATCTCCAAGGGCGTGCCCCCGGCGGCGTAGACGCCGTCCCTGACGCGCTTCGCCAGTTGGATGTGGTGTCTGTTGCAGGGCGAGAGGTCGCTGCCCGTCTGCGCGATGGCGATGATCGGGCGTCCCTCCTGCAGTTCCCCTCGCGTCAGGCCGTAGTTGAGATAGCGTTCGAGATAGAGCGCCGTCATCTCGCGGTCCGAGGGATTGTTCCACCACAGGCGGGAGCGCAGGTCTTCGGGCTTGATCTTTTTTTTCATGTCGATTTCTCAGAGGGACCAGCCGCCGTCGATGACGTGGGCCTGTCCGGTCGTGAAGCTGGATTCGTCGGAGGCCAGATAGGTCACCAGCGCCGCGACCTCCCCGGCCCTCGCGATGCGGCCCAGTGGCTGACGGGCGACGAACGCCTTCATCGCGGCCTCGTAGTCTCCAGTGGCGCGCAGCCTGTCGTGCAGCGACGGGCTCTCGACGGTTCCGGGGCAGACGCAGTTGCAGCGGATTCCCCGGGCGACGTAGTCGACCGCCACCGACTTGGTCAGTCCGACGACGGCGGCCTTCGTGGTGCCGTACACGAATCGGTTCGGCGCCGGGATCACCGACGAGCAGACGCTCGCCATGTTGACGATGGATCCCCCTCCGCGCTCGAGCATTCCCGGCAGCGCCGCCTTGATCGAGCGCATCATGGACCGCACGTTGAGGTTCATCGCGAATTCGAATTCCTCTTCCGTGGCGTCCTCGATCGTTCCGTTGTGAACGAATCCCGCGCAGTTGAACAGGACGTCCGGCCGCGCCCTCGCGACGCCGTCCCCGATGCTTCCGGCGTCGAGCGCGTCCAGAATGAAGGTCTCGATTCCGCCCTCCGCCTCTTCTCGCAGGGCTTCCAAGGCTTCGGCGTTCACGTCGGTGGCGAACACGGTCGCCCCTTCGGCGGCCATCATCAGCGCCGAGGCGCGTCCTATGCCCTGCCCGCAGGCCGTCGCCAGCACCCTTTTGCCCTCAAGTCTTCGACCCGGCACGATTTCCTCCCCGACACGCTGGCCCCGGCATCCGCCCGGGCGGACAATAGGGTACCGGGAGCCGGAAGCAAATCTCGTCTCCGTTCCGCCCAATCGCCGTCGTCGGCCGGGGCGGCCGCCGGGGCGTCACCCGGGGAAGCGTTCCGGCGCGAATCACCCGCGTCCCGGTCGGAACGAATCGGCGACGCGGCGACGCGGCGACGGCGGCCGGATCCGCCGGTTTCTAACCCGGATCCTTCCCCGGAATCGCGGTGCTCGGGATGCAGCGGCCGCCCGCCGGGCGAAGCGAATTGGTCGGCCTCCACGTCCGACCCGGCGCCGTTCGGCCGCCCGTGGCCGGAACCCCGCCACCTTCGACGCGGCCCCCCGGCGCGGATCGTTCCGACGCGAATCACCCGCGGCCGGAGCGAAACGAATCGGCGGCCGCGCCGCGGAACGGCGACGCGGAATGTGGCGGTCGAATCGGCTGCCCCCGCGCTCCCCCCGGAGACGGGTTGGCGGAACGGCGCCCGCTCCGGATCGTATGGATTGCCCGATCACCACGCGAAGCGGGTGGTGTCGCCGCCCCCGGCCACGCCGGCCCGGTCGCGTCTCCGGAGGGCGAATCGCTCCGGCGCGAATCACCCCGCGCTTCGGGTCCGGGCGAATCGGCGGCCTGAGCGGCGGTTCGTCGGGTTTCGCGCCCCCGCCCGCCCGGGCGGCCCCGATTCGCCTCCCTCCCACCTGATTCGTTTTCGCCGCTCCCGGGCGCGCCGGGCGGCTCCCGCGCCTTCGGAATTCCGGCGCCGGCGCGTCCGAGATGGGGAATCGGGTAACGGGCCGACTTATCCCGCTCCGGTTCCCGTGCTATGCGGGGGGACCGTCCTTCCCGCCGCGGGCGGCGGACGGAGACGAAATCGGAATATGGATCCGGCGGACAGCCACAATGCACACCGCTTCACTCGATTTCCCGCGTCGCGGCCGCGCGGCGGGTTCCGCCCGTGGCGGCGCCCGGGAATCCGGTTCCGGGCCGGCCACCCCCGCCCGACCGAACGCCGGGGGACGCCTCCCCGGTGCCCCGATCGCCGAAGCCGACGGCGGGTCCGCCGCGGACCGCCGGGAGGCGCGCCCATGAAGGTGTTGATCATCGGAGGGGGCGGCATGGTCGGGCGCAAACTCGCGCTCGAGATCGCGGCCAACGGCCTGAACGGACGAACCCCGTCGGAGCTGATTCTGTTCGACATGGGCCATCCGGAATGGACCGGCGCCGGCGCGCCCGAACTCGCCGTCGGGGAATTGCACGCGCCGGGCGAAGCCCAGCGCCTGGCCGCCCGCCGCGCCGACGTCATCTTCCTGCTCGCCGCCGTCGTGTCGGGCGACGCCGAAGCCGATTTCGACAAGGGCTGGGACATCAACGGACGCGCGACATGGACCCTGATCGAAGCGCTCCGGCGGGAGCATCTCGACTCCGGCGGCGGCTATCGGCCCCGGCTGGTGTTCACCTCGTCCATCGCGGTGTTCGGGGGCCCCTATCCCGACAGGATCGGCGACGAATTCCTGACCTCGCCCCAGACCTCCTACGGCGCGACAAAGGTGTTGGGGGAGCTGCTCGTGCAGGACCATTCCCGCAAGGGCTTCATGGACGGGATATCGATCCGCCTGCCGACGATCTGCGTGCGTCCAGGAAAGGCGAACCTCGCGGCCTCCTCGTTTTTTTCTGGAATCATCCGCGAACCCCTCAACGGGCTCGAGGCGGTTCTCCCGGTCGCCGACACCGTCAGGCACTGGCACGCGTCGCCGCGGTCGGCGGTGGGTTTCCTGATCCACGCGGCAGGCCTGGACCTCGATCGGCTGGAGGGACGGCGCGCCCTCAACATGCCAGGCGTTTCCTGCACCGTGGCCGAGCAGATCGAATCGCTCCGGCGAGCCGCGGGCAACGATGCGGTCGCGCTGATAAAGCCCCGGCCGGACGAAACGGTCGCGCGGATCGTCGAAGGATGGCCCCGCGACTTCGCGCCCGAACGCGCCACCTCGCTGGGCTTCGCCGCCGAATCGAATTTCGACGAAATCGTCGGCATCTACATCCGCGAAGACCTCGACCCGGCCAAGAGGCCCTGAGGCCGATCCGCGGGCCGGCCCCGCCGCGGGCCGATTCCCGTACCTCCGTAAGTGGCCCCGCGCCCGAGTCCGCGCGGCGCGACGGCGGACCTCCACCGCGACGCCGGGTTTCGCCGAAGAAACGCGTCCGCGGGGATATTCCCAATCGCGCCAGGGGCGTTCCGGCGCGCCCGGGAGACCCGAAACGATCCGGCTCGGCGCCGCCCACGCCGCGAATCGGACTCCGCGGCGGAACTCCGGGGAGATTCGCCTTCCGCGCCGTCGCGCCGAAAGCCCCGCGGAGCCGGGACCGTGCCTCCGGAACATGGTCGCGTCCCAATGCGCGCCGGAATCCCCTCCGGCCGGATCGCGTCGGATCGCGCCGGACCGGAGTGGAACCGCCGGACGCTGATTTTTCCGATTGCGGGCGTTCCCGGCCCCGCTACTCTCCGCCCCGGAAACCGACCGGGGAGCGAACCCCGGCGATTCGATCACGTTCCTTGATAGGGAGGACACCATGAACTTTAAGACAGCGACGCTGTCCATCGCCGCGCTCGCGCTCGCCGCCGGCTCCGCGGTGGCGCAGCAGACCACCCTGCGCATCCAGACGCACTACGCGCCCGAAACCGTCTCCGGCCAGTTGGCCCAGCAGTACTTCGACGACGTCGAAACCATGTCGAACGGCGAAATCTCCATCGAGCCGTTCTTCTCGTCGTCCGTCGTCAAATCCGTCGAAACCTTCGACGCCGCCGCCACCGGCATCCTCGACTGCGACATGACCGGGGGAGGCTACCAGACCGGCAAGAACCCCGCGTTCCAATTCGTCGGCGACATCATGGGCGGCTATTCGACCCCGTACCAGCAGCTGTCGTGGCTCTACTACGGCGGCGGCCTCGAGGACGCCCAGGATCTGTACAACAAGTACGACATGCAGCTCGTCGGCTGGTGGGTCTACGGACAGGAGTCCCTGTCCTCGTCCAAGCCGATCGCCTCCATCGCCGATTTGAAGGATTGGAAATTCCGCTCCCCGCCCGGCATGGAGACCAAGATCTTCGAGAAACTCGGCGCGACGCCCATCGTGATGGACTTCACCGAGATTTTCACCGCCCTCGAAACCGGCATCATCGACGGCGCCGACGCCTCGGGCATCGCCAACAACGTGGGACTCGGCCTCTACGACATCGTCAAGCACGCCAACTTCCCGGGCTTCCACTCCATGCCGTCCGACCACCTCGCCTGCAACAAGGCGGTGTGGGACCGCATGCCGGAGCACCACCGCAGGATAATGTCGGTCGCCATGGAGGCCCTGGCCCTGCGCACCGCCCTGACGTTCGAGAAGAAGAACGCCGAGGCCGTCGCGCAGCTGCGCCAGCAGGGCGTCACCATCCACGAATGGCCGCCCGAGGAACTGCAGAAGTTCCGCGACGCCGCCCAGGCGACCTGGCCCGAATTCGCCACCACCCCGGAGGCCAAGGCCCTCGTCGACAGCCATCTGGAGTACCTCGGCCAGCTCGGCCTGGTGTCCCGGTAACCCCGGGCCCGGACGGACCGGCCCCGCCGGTCCGTCCCCCCGCCTCGGGTATCGGGAGGAAGCCCATGGATCACGCGAAACAACGCGTCGCGACCATCGAATGGACGGTGCCGCTGGCCTTCGCCATCGTCTTCGGATGGGTGGTCTGGCACGGCCCCGCCTACATCCTCGATTTCGGTCCGGAGAACGGCCAGCTCTCCGCCCAATTCCTGCGCACCGACGTCGCCCCGGGCCTGCCTCCGCTCTTCGGCGGCTTCGGAGACATCGTCGACTACCTCGCGCTGATCCTGTCGCCCGTCATCTTCGCCTTCGGAGTCGCGACGGTGCGCCGGGCACAGATGGAATTCGCCGATTGGACGCCGCTCGACCGCGCCTCCGTATTCATCGGGCGCGTCTCGATGATGCTCGTCGTCCTGCTCTCGAGCGTCATGATCTACGAGGTCGTCCTGCGCTACGTGTTCGAACGCCCGACCATCTGGGCGAACGAGCTGTCGCTCTGGCTCGCCGGGTTCGTGTTCCTCCTGTCGGGCCTCTACGCCATGCAGCAGCGGAGCCACATCCGGATCTTCCTGCTCTACGACGCCGCCCCGCGCTGGCTGCGGCGGACCTTCGACACGATCTCCACGGTCCTGATCGTCGTGTTCGCACTGTCCCTGATCTACGGCGGCTACGGAGAGGCGATCGCGAAATTCATGCGGTGGGAAACCTTCGGCACCGCGTTCGATCCGCCGATTCCCGCCACCCTCAAATTCACGGTTCTCTTCATCGTAGCCATGGTCGCGATCCAGGCCGTCATCAACCTCGTCTCCGACTGGAACTTGGAGCCCGTGACGCATTCCGCCGCAGACGACGTCGACGCGGAAGAGTTGGAGATGATCCGCGCGCGGGCCGCCGAAGCGGGGCTCGGCGGAGATCCCGCCGCTCCCTCCGCCGCCAAGGCCGGAAAGGAAAGCTGATGGACGTCGGAACGATCTCGCTGGTCCTGCTTCTCGGCCTCATCGCGCTCCTCGCGATCGGAATGCCGCTCGGCCTCGCGTCGGCCACCCTCGCCGTTTTGACGCTGGTGATGAAGTTCGAACCCGCGCTCCTGCTGAACCCGTTCTCGTTCGGCGACGGCATCCTCACGGGGCGCCCCGGGGCGGGACCGCTGAACATCCTCGCCCAGAAGATCTACGGATTGATGACGGACTATGTCCTCATTTCGATTCCGCTCTTCATATTCATGGCGGCGCTGCTGGAACGCTCCGGAATCGCGACGGCGATGTACTCCTCGCTCAACGTTTGGCTGAGCCGCACGCGCGGCGGCATCGCGATCGTCACATCGATCATGGCCGTCATCATGGCCGCGATGTCCGGCATCATCGGCGGGGAGGTGGTGCTCCTGGGCCTGATCGCGCTGCCCCAGATGCTCCGCCTCGGCTACAACCAGAACCTCGCGATCGGCACGATCTGCGCCTCGGGTTCGCTCGGAACGATGATTCCGCCGTCCATCGTCCTGATCATCTACGGCCTCATCACCGAAACCTCGATCAAGGCGCTGTTCACCGCCGCCTTCATTCCCGGTTTCATGCTGGCCTCGTTCATAATCATCTACATCGTCATCCGGACGCAGACCAAGCCCGAGCTCGCCCCCCTCCCCGACCCGGTTCCGGGAGAACCAGTCGGACGCGAGAAGAACATGCTGTTCCTTTCCTTCCTGAACGTGCTTGTCGTCGGCTTCTCGGCGATCCTGTTCCTGCGTGCGCTTTTCTTCACCGTGACCGGACAGAACGCGGTGCGCGAGGGCGTGGAGACGATCACCCTCGGCCAGCCCGTACACCTTGTCTGGACCGGCGTGATCCTGGCCGCCTCCTCCGCGCTCGCGCTGTTCGCGCTCGGTCGAGAACGAACCGCGACGGGATGGAACATGGGCAAGGGACTGGTGCCTCCCATCGTCGTCATCGGGGTCGTGCTGGGCTCGATCTATGGCGGCATCACCGGAATCACCGAGGCCGCCGGCATGGGCGCGCTGGCCGTCCTCGTCATCGCGACCCTGCGGGGGGAAGCCTCCTTCGACCTCGTGTGGGATTCGCTGATGCGGACGCTCAAATCCACCGGCACGATCATCTGGGTGACCATTGGCGCCGCCGCCCTGGCCGGGGCCTACACCATCGCCGGAGGACCGCAATACGTCGCGAACCTCATCGTCGCGTCGGAACTTCCGGCCATGCTGGTGATCCTGACCATGATGCTGATCCTGCTCTTCATGGGGGCCTTCATGGACTGGGTGGGGATCGTGCTGCTCATCATTCCGGTGTTCCTGCCGATCGTTCAGCGCCTTCCCATCGAGGAGATCGGCTTCATCGGCCAGCTCGAGCCGCGCCACGTCGCGATCTGGTACGGAGTGGTGTTCTGCATGAACATGCAGGTCAGTTTCCTGTCGCCGCCCTTCGGACCCGCTGCCTTCTATCTCAAATCCGTCGCTCCGCCGCACATCAGCCTGACCGACATATTCAAGGGTTTCCTGCCCTTCATCGGCATTCAAATCCTCGCGCTCTCGGTTCTGCTGATCTGGCCCAACATCATCGCGATCCTGCTGTAGGGAGATTCCTTCCATGCTCACGGACACGCAATTTTCCGCCTTCCGCCGCGACGGCTTCCTCGCCGTGGAGGGCGTGATCGGCGAGGAGACGCTGGCACCCCTCCGCGACGAATACCGGAACCTGATGGACAGGCTCTACGCCGGCTGGGAGGCCGGGGGAATGGTCGGCCCCGCGGGAGGAAATGATTTCTGGGGCAAGCTTCAGGCGGCCTACGACGCCGGACTGGACTGGTTCCAGCCCATGGATATCTCGCTTCCCGGCGACACCATTCAAGCCGACACTCCAATGCACTTCGGCCCGGCCGTGTTCGGATTGGTCACGGCCCCGGCGATCCTCGACGCGGTCGAAAGCCTGATCGGCCCCGAGATCACATCGAACCCGATTCAGCATGTCCGCATAAAGCCTCCGGCCCGCACGCTGAAGCCCGGCGAAATCCGCGCCCATGTCGGCGGAACGGACTGGCACCAGGACCGGGCCGTCGCCCACGAAGAAGCCGACTCCACCCGGATGGTCACGGTTTGGGTCGCGGTCACCGACGCAACGGTCGAGAACGGTTGCCTGCAATGCGTTCCCAAGGCCCCCGCGCAGGAAATGCTTCCCCACTGCCCGCAGCGACAGACCGCGATCGCGCCGGGGTTCCTCGACGTCGCCGACGCGCGTCCTCTGCCGGTCAAGGCGGGCGGCGTCGTGATATTCGACCCGATGACCCCGCACGGATCGCTCGACAACACCTCGGACGGATTCCGCTGGTCGTTCGACCTTCGCTACAACGTGACGGGAGAGCCCACGGGCCGCTCCCATTTCCCGGAATTCGTCGCGCGCTCGGCCTCCGCGCCGGAGACCGTCCTGGACGATTGGCGCGTCTGGAAATCCATGTGGGAGGACGCGCGCGCGGAGCTTTCCGCGGTGCCCCACATCCCTATCCACCGCTGGCGGGCCGACAGCCCGGTGTGCGCGTAGACTCCCGGACGCCGGATGCCGGACACCATCCGCCTCGATCCCGCCGACAGCGTCGTCACCGCCGTCCGGGCGCTGGACGCCGGCGCCCCGGTCGAGGACGCCTTCGCTGCCACTTCCGTTCCAGGCGGCCACAAGATCGCGACGCGGCGCATCGCCAAGGGCGAGCCGATCCGGAAATACGCCCAGATCATCGGCTGGGCCTCGGAGGACATCGCTCCGGGCGATCACGTCCACACCCACAACACCGAATTCCGGACGCCGTCCCGCGACTACGAATTCTCCACCGACCTCCGCCCCGCCGAACCCGCCGGATCCGGCGACACCTTCATGGGATTCCGCCGGGCCGACGGGCGCGTGGGAACACGCAACTACATCGGCATCGTCACCAGCGTGAATTGCTCGGCCACCGCGGCCCGGATGATCGCGGACCACTTCACGCCGGAGCGCCTCGCCGATTTCCCCAACGTCGACGGCGTCGCCGCCTTCGTTCACGGAACGGGTTGCGGCATGGCGGGCGACGGCGACGGCTTCGAGGCGCTCCAACGTGTGATGTGGGGCTACGCCCGCCATCCCAACCACTCCGCCGTCCTCATGCTGGGCCTCGGCTGCGAGATGAATCAGATCGACTGGCTGCTCGAGGCCCACGGCCTCGAACAGGGGCCCGCCTTCCGCGCGATGAACATCCAGAACGTCGCCGGACTGCGCAAAACCGTCGAGGCGGGGATACGCGCCATCGAGGAGATGCTGCCGATGGCGAACGAGGCCACGCGCTCGCCGTGTCCCGCCTCCGATCTCGTCGTCGCCCTCCAGTGCGGCGGGTCGGACGCGTGGTCGGGCGTGACTGCGAATCCGGCCTTGGGACGCGCCTGCGATCTCCTGGTGGCCCGGGGCGGCACCGGCGTTCTTGCGGAAACCCCGGAAATTTACGGCGCCGAGCATCTTCTGACCCGCCGCGCCGTTTCCCCCGAAGTCGGAGGGCGGCTGGTCGACCTGATCGATTGGTGGGAGGACTACACCGAGCGCAACCGCGGAAGCATGGACAACAATCCATCGCCCGGAAACAAACGGGGCGGGCTCACGACGATTCTCGAAAAGTCGCTCGGCGCCGCGGCCAAGGGCGGCACAACGCCGCTGAACGGAGTCTACAAATACGCGGAACCGGTGAAGGCGAAGGGCTTCGTGTTCATGGACAGCCCCGGATACGACCCCGCCTCGGTCACGGGTCAGATCGCGGGCGGGTGCAATCTCGTGTGCTTCACCACCGGGCGCGGGTCGGCGTTCGGTTCGAAGCCCGCGCCAACCATCAAAATCGCGACGAACACCGAGATGTATCGTCGCATGGCCGACGACATGGACGTGAACGCGGGCGACATGCTCACCGGCGGCGCGAGCCTCGAGGACAAAGGCCGCGAGATCTACGACACGCTTCTCCGCGTCGCTTCCGGGGAGGCCACCAAGAGCGAGGCGCAAGGCCTCGGCGACCACGAGTTCGTTCCTTGGCAAATCGGGGCGGTGATGTGACTCGCGCGGAGAGTCCCATGTGCGGAGCGGCCGGTCCGGCCGCCGGCCGGAGCCGCGCCGGGTTCCGTCCCCTGTCCGCGCGCGCCTCCGCGGAACGCATGGACTGGGCTCCGCCGCCGGCCGCGGCCTCCGCCGGAGGGCGTCGGGAATGACCTCGGGATCTCCGCCGCGAATCGCCTGTCTGGGCGAGGTCATGATCGAATTGGCCCTCGAAGCCGAGCGGCCCCGCCACGCGCTCCTGTCGGTGGCGGGCGACACCTACAACACGGCCGTCTACCTCAAACGCTCGGCTCCGGAGCTCGACGTCTCCTACGTCACCCGCCTGGGACGGGACGCGATGTCCGACAGGATCCTGTCGGAGTTGGACTCGGAGGGGATCGACACCTCGTCCGTGGAGTTCGACCCGGACAGGCAACCGGGCCTCTACGCGATCGCCACGGACGAAATGGGCGAGCGCTCCTTCACATATTGGCGGGAGAATTCCGCGGCGCGGAATCTGTTCCAAACGGAATCGGGCGAACTCGAATTCGACGCGCTGGCGTCCTTCGACATGATCCACCTGTCCGCGATCACCCTCGCGATTCTTCCCGAAAAGGTCCGGGCGTTGTTCACCGCGTGGCTTTCGGGATTCCGCGGCAAAGTCTCGTTCGACAGCAACCACAGGCCCCGCCTGTGGGGGGCGGTGGCCGAGGCCCGCTCCGCCGTCGAGTGGCTTTGGCTCCGGGCCGATATCGGCCTGCCCTCCCTCGACGACGAGATGGCCCTGTTCGGCGACGACTCGGAGGATGGCGTGTTGAACAGGCTAGTGAGCTACGGCGTGCTCGACGGAGCGCTCAAGCGCGGCCCCCTCGGGCCGCGGCCGATTCTCGGGCCCGAGCCTCCCACCTTCGCCCCCGCACCCGAAGTCGTGGACACCACAGCCGCGGGCGACAGTTTCAACGGCGCCTACCTCGCCGCCCGATTGACGGGTCGTGGCGGAGAGGAAGCACTCGCCGATGCCCACGCGCTCGCGGTCAAGGTCATCGGGCACCGCGGCGCGATCCTTCCCCGCGAAGGGGCGGAAGGCCTCGATCGTCGTACGCCCCACGGGGGAACCGCAGCGGACTGACCGGACAAAATGGATTCCCGGCGTCCGCCGCGACCGCGGGGAGCTCCCGCGGTCGGAAGCGGCGGTCATCGCGCGAATCCCGACCGGGGCGGCCTTGGCGGGGGGGCGACGCCGGTCTCCGGTCAGTTGCGGAATGATTCGGTTCGGCGAATCACCGGTCGCGCGGTATTTGATCGGCCACCGTCCGGTACGCGGCGTGCGCGGTCGCCGAGCACGATTCCCGTCCGGTCGGAATCCTCCTTCGCGGTTCGACAAAAATCCCCCGCTTCGCGTGCACGGCGGCGTGTCATTGGATCGGCCAACGTCCGGGGCACGTCGCGCGCGGTCGTCGAACACGTCTCCAGCCCGGTCGAAATCCTCCTTCGCGGTTCGACAAGAATCCCCCGCTTCGCGTGCACGGCGGCGTGTCATTGGAGCGGCCAACGTCCGGGGCACGTCGCGCGCGGTCGTCGAACACGACTCCCGCCCGGTCGAAATCCTCCTTCGCGGGTCGACAAGAATCTCCCGCATCGCATGCACGACGGCGTGTCATTGGAGCGGCCAACGTCCGGGGCACGTCGCGCGCGGTCGTCGGACACGAAAACCGTCCTGTCGGAATCCTCCCCGGCGATTCGACACGAATCCACCGATTCGCATGCACGGCGTCACGGCGGCCCCGCCACCACCCGCTCCCGTAATCGCCGGATCCACATGCCGCGCGTGGGCGAAGCGCGCCGCGCCCGCGTCATTGTGGGCGGGGCGGACGGGGCCGGCGCCGGGATAACGGTTCCCCGCCGGAAATCGGGGGTTCCATCCCGGATGATCTTGCGGTAAGGGGCGGTTGCTTCGCGGAGATGTGGCAGAGTGGTCGAATGCGCTGGTTTCGAAAACCAGTGAACCAACAGGTTCCGTGGGTTCGAATCCCACCGTCTCCGCCAGCGATCCTCAAGTGTCGAACATGCGCGCGCCGTTGATGTTTCGGAAGGTATTCCGATTCGATGCGCCGCAACGGCTCCGAAACATCCGCGGATGAGCGACTCCAACCGAAGCTCCTGAATTCCGCTTTCGGGGGCGTCCTCCTTTCGCGCTTCTCGGGCATCGGGGAGAGCCGGGAGCGTTGGCGAATCACCGCGGGGCTGATGATGCCTCGGAGCGGGCGCGGACGACCGCCGAGGCGTTCCCGTATCCCGCCGAGCGCCCCACATCGCCCGCCACGACTGGAACCGCCCGCCTCCGACTCCGGCGCAATGCGCGGCGCGGCGTGTTTCATGAATCGTGGAAAAACGCCCCGCAGCTCCGACCGGAGTGCGAATCACCGGGAGGCGTTACCCGCGAGGAGCGAGGATGGCGGAGGGAGACGATTTCCCGTTGCGCGGGCCGCCGCGCCTCGCTTCCCCTTCAGCTATCAAGCCCGCCACGCCTCGGGCGCCGCCACGGCGGCGCACCGCGCACCCCGGCGGGCTGTTTATTCCGGACATCCGTCCCGGAGAACCGAATCACTCCGCCAAAGGCCGGGAAACGGGCCGTCCGGTCCATCTTCGCGCATTCCGCGCGAATGCCCGCCCGGCAAATTCACATCCGGAATCTCCGACTTCAGGATCTGCCTTTCCAAGGCACGAGCCAGCTCTCGGCCTTCCGCATCAGGATGTCGATGCCGTAGCCGATGATCCCGATCAGCACGATTCCCATGATCACGATGTCGGTCAGCTGGAACTTCGACGCCGCGACGATCATCTGCCCCGCGCCCTTCTCGGCGGCCACCAGCTCCGCGGCCACCACCGTTCCCCAGCAGACCCCCATCGCCACCCGGGCTCCCGTGAATATCTCCGGCAGCGAGTTGGGGATGATCACATGGCGCAGGATCTGCCACTTCGACGCACCCAGCGAATAGGCCGCGTGGATCTTCGAGATGTTCACCCCCGACACCCCCGCCCGGGCGGAAATCGTCATGATCCACAGGGACGCCAGGAACAGCAGGACGATCTTGCCGGTCTCGTCGATGCCGAACCAGATGATGACCAGAGGAATCAGCGCCAGAGGCGGCACCGGGCGCATGAACTCCACGATCGGGTCGAACCAGCCCCGGAACCAGTCCGACAGCCCCATCGCGTAGCCCAGCGGAATGCCGACCGCCGCGCCGATCAGAAAGCCCAGCACGACCCGGAAGAGCGACCAGCCGAGATGCTCCAGCAGCGTGAAATTCCGGTAGCCCTCCGACGCGATCTCCACGAGGCGCGTCGCGACATCCTCGGGCGCCGGCAGCCAGATCTTCTCCATCTGCCAGCCCTTGGCCGGCGTGAAATTCAGCGTTCCCTTGGGCGTCATCGCCACTCGGCCGTCCGCCACGCGAACCGGGCTTCCCGGCGCGATCCCTTGCCCGTCCACGGCGATCACGCGGTAGCCCTCGGCGTCTCCGCCCTCGTCGTTGCGGTTCACCCGGACGAGCCCGGATCGCCAAGCGGCGATCTTGGCGGTGTCGTTCCGCGCGAAACCATCGTCCAGAGCGGCTTGGATGTCCTCCACCTCCTCGCCGACCCGGTGGACCCGGACGAACACCGTGGCGTCGTCCCGCCGGCCGTCGGGCGTCTCGGCGGTGTAGGTGAATTCGGTGTCGCCGACGAACGGCCCCGGCGCGTGAAACGGCGTGATCACCGAACCTGTGAACGCGCCCCAGATCAGAAAGATCGCGACGACGGAAATGACCGAGGCCCAACGGTCGGGCCTGACGGCGCTCTCGTCGCCGAAGGTCACGGTCTTCAGGGACAGGAAGTCCCGCGTGGGGGCCATCGCCCGCCGAATCAGCCTCACCGCGAAAAACGCGAGCAGAAACAGCGCGATGTAGATCAAGGCAATCGTCATTGGTCCACCTCCGTCTGAAATCCCGCGCCGGCGATCCGCCACCGCGTTCGGGGGGGCCGGGGAGCGGCTGCCCGCCCGAACCGGATCCCGGTTTCCGGCGCGCCCGCCGGAATTTCGCCGACGGACGTCCCGGCGGCGCTCGTCTTGGAGGGGACGTTCACGCCGCCTTCTCCGCCCGTCCCATGATCTCCTCTTCCATGTCCCAGATCATCGACAGGATTTCCTCGCGCTTTTCGCCGTAGCCGTCGGCCTTCTTCACCTCGCGCAGATCCGCGTTCACGCCCATGTCGGCGAACGGCAACCTATATTCCCTGTGGATGCGTCCCGGCCTGGGAGCCATGACCAGAAGCCGCTCGCCCAGAAGCAACGCCTCCTCCACGGAATGCGTGATCAGGATGATCGTCTTGCCGGTCTCCTTCCAGAGCCTGAGCACCAAGCCCTGCATCTTCTCCCGAGTCAGCGCGTCGAGCGCGCCGAGGGGCTCGTCCATCAGGATGACCTCCGGATCGTTGGCCAGACACCGCGCCAAGGCCACGCGTTGCTGCATGCCTCCCGACAACTCGTAGATCGCCTTGTCCTTGAAGTCGCCGAGTCCCACCACGTCGAGGAGATGGTCCACCTCCGCCGCGGAGGACCGTTCGGACTGGCCCTTCATCCTCGGCCCGAATGAAACGTTCTTCCGGACGCTCATCCACTCGAACAGCGCGCCTTGTTGGAACACCATGCCGCGCTCCGGCCCCGGCCCGTCGACCGCCTCGCCGCCGAGCAGCACCCGCCCCTCGGTCGGCGCCAAAAATCCAGCCACGATGTTGAGCAGCGTGGTCTTGCCGCAACCCGAAGGCCCCAGAACGCTCATGAGTTCGCCTTCCGCGAGTTCGAGCGAGACGTTCTTGAGCGCCTGAACGGAACTCCCGTTCGGCAGGTCGAAGCGCATGGACACGTTGTCGATCACCAATCCCGACATGGTCGTCCTCCTCATGGAAATGCGCGGGCCGACGCCGCCGGCCCGCGCGTCCGTGCTTCGGGTCACATGCGGGACGCGGTCCTCAGCGGCCCGATGTTCACCGCGTCGGAGTAGCTGCGGCGCGCCGAGTCGATGTTGCCCGATTCCAGGAACACCTGGGCCACGCCCTTCATGAACTCCTGCGCGCCTCCGCCCAGCCATTTCCTGGACAACTGGTCCTTGACCGTGGGGAAGACGAACGTGTCCAGCGTCTCCTTCGTCGCGCCGGCATCCATGCCTGCGTCCTTGGCGATCACCGGCAGCATTTTGGACTGGTTGGACCGCTTGGCCCACATGGCGTTGGCGTCCGCCGTAACCTTGAGGAAGGACGCCACGAGATCGGAATTCTCGGCGACCCAGTCGGCCGGGCCGGAGGTCACGTCGAACACCAGGATGCCGAGTTCCTCCTTCTCCGCGCCGGTCAGCAGGACGTTGCCGTGCTCCTTCATGCGGCGAAGCGCGCCGCCCCAGCCGCAGGCCATGTCGACGGATCCTTGGCTGAGAGCCGCGGCGCCCTCGGCGGGGGCCATGTCGACCACCTCCATCCCGTCAACGGACACGCCGAAATGGCTCATCTGCTTGAGGAAGCCGTAGTGCGCGGCGGTGCCTAGCGGCACTGCGACCTTTTTGCCCGCGAGCTCGCCCGTGGACCTCTTGTCGATCTCGAGCGCGTCGGCGACCACGCAGTTGTCATTGTCGGCGTAGCTGACCGCCACGTCGAGGATCTGAAGATCCTGTCCCGCGGAGGCGGCGACCACGAACGGGGGAACCCCCTGGCTGACGGAAAGCTGGACATCGCCCGACGCCATGGCTGCGGACATCGCCGTGCCGGTGTCGAAGGCGCGCCAGTTCACCTTGACGCCCATTTCCTCGTCGTAGGTGCCCTGCTCCTTGGCGTACTGGAACGGCATCGGCCATTCGAGGAAGTAGCCGACGGTGATCTCGCCGTGGCCGGCCGCGGAGGCTCCGCCGGCGAGAACCGCTCCCGCGGCAAGACCCAGGATCGAACGTTTGATAGACATTTCCGTCTCCTTGTTGATGTGCCGACGGAAACAACCACGGAATCCTGGCGGGCGCAAACATGAAAATCCCCCGGTGTCGCGAACGGTCGGCGGCGCGTCGCGTACGCGCTTGCCGAGGGGCGCCGCCGCGCCGCGTTGGCGCTTGCCCCGGGTGGGGCGGCCCTATACCTTTCCGACTTTGACAGGGAGGCACCCATGGACGACTTCTCGATGAACGATCTTTCCGGCGTGGTAGAAGCCGACCGCGCCCACGTCTGGCACCACCTGATCCAGCACAAGCCCTTCGAGACCGGCGATCCCCGGATTATCGTCGAAGGCAAGGGCATGCGCGTCTGGGATCAGAAGGGCAAGGAACACATCGACGCCGTCTCCGGCGCCGTCTGGACCGTGAACGTCGGCTACGGCCGCGTCGAAATCGCCGACGCCGTGCGCGACCAACTCGTCCGGATGAACTACTTCGCCGGGGTCTCCGGCAGCGTGCCCGGCGCCCGCTTCGCCGAGCGCCTGATCGAGAAGATGCCCGGGATGCGCCGGGTCTACTACTGCAACTCCGGGTCCGAGGCGAACGAGAAGGCGTTCAAGATGGTCCGCCAGATCGCCCACAAGCGCCACGGCGGCAGGAAGCACAAGATCCTCTACCGCGAACGCGACTACCACGGCACCACCATTGGCACCCTGTCCGCTGGCGGCCAGGACGAGCGGAACGCGCAGTACGGTCCCTTCGCGCCGGGATTCGTGCGCGTGCCGCACTGCCTCGAGTACCGGGCCCAATGGGATCTCGCCGGCGAGGAGTACGGAAGGCGCGCCGCCGACGCGATCGAGGAGGTGATCCTCGCGGAAGGGCCAGACACCGTCGGCGCCCTGTGCCTCGAACCCGTGACCGCGGGCGGCGGCGTGATCACCCCGCCGCCGGGCTACTGGGAACGCGTCCAGGAGATTTGCCGGAAGCACGACATCCTCCTCCACATAGACGAGGTCGTCTGCGGCGTCGGCCGCACCGGAACTTGGTTCGGCTACCAGAACTACGACGTGAAGCCCGACATGGTCACGATGGCCAAGGGAGTCGCGTCGGGTTATGCCGCCATCGCCTGCCTCGTTACCACGGAGGAGGTGTTCGAGCTCTTCAAGGACGACCAAACCGACCCGCTGAACTACTTCCGCGACATCTCCACCTTCGGTGGTTGCACCGCGGGGCCCATCGCGGCCCTCGAGAACATGGCGATCATCGAGCGGGAGGATCTGCTCGCGAACACTGTCGCCATGGGCGAACGCATGATGGGCAACCTCGAAGTCCTCAAGGAGAAGCACGCAGTCATCGGCGACGTACGCGGCAAAGGGCTGTTCCTCGGCGCCGAGTTGGTGGCCGACCGCGGCACGAAGGAGCCAATGGACGAAAAAAAATGCCAAGCCGTCGTCGCCGACAGCATGGAACAGGGCGTCATCATCGGATGCACCAACCGCTCGGTGCCGGGCTTCAACAACACGCTTTGCTTCTCGCCCGCGCTGATCGCGACCCCCGACGACATCGACGCGATCACGGGCGCGGTCGATCAGGCGCTGACCCGCGTGTTCGGCTGACCCTCCGGCGGAGCGTGGATCGCACGCTCCGCCGACACCGCAATTCGAATACTCCCGGAAATCGACGCGGGACCGAACCGTGCGCGCCACAATGTGCGCGGGACATACTGGGCCGTACGGCGCGCCTAACGTGAATCCCGCCGAGTCCGCGAGCGCTTCTTGTTGCTCTGGCGCTTGTCCTGATTGGCTCGCACGGGGCCACGCGAAGGCGCATTTCCCGACCTTCCCGGAGCATAAAACGGAAGTGCGCGCCGTCCGCCGGCGGCGCGCCCACGCCCCTATTCCCCGAACCCAAGGAACCATCGACATGTCCGACACCGAATCACCATCCAAAGGCTTCGCCGACAAGGTCTGCTGGGTCTCCGGCGCGGCGCGCTGGGAAACGATGGACATGATGCTCGTCTGCGAATTTCCCCTCGTCGACAAACCCGGCGAGACCCACATGGTCGGCTATCGCCTGTCCACCGAGGACGAGGTGGACGAATTCGTCGACTGGATACGGGGCATCAATCCCGACATCGTGGGATTGGAGGAATTCAAAGAGATCCCCGACGGCCTGCGGAGGCGGATCGAGGGAACACCGCGCGAACCTCGGGACACCTATGGTATCAAAAAGCTCGTTCCCATCCTGATGGACGCGATGGAGGAGTTGAGACCACTGCTCGCCAACGCCCCGGGGGACGACGACCTGACCAGCCATCCCGCCAACGACATCCTCACCAAAGCCTTGCTGGCAGCCCGTCTGGCCGGGTGGCGCTCGGGGTGGAACGCGGGGCGCGGAGAGAAGGAGGATCGCGAAGTGCGGGAGCCGTAGTTCCACACCTCGCCGTGGATCCCCCCTACGGCCCACGTTCGGCTCCCGTCATGGGGACACCCGGGGGGCAGTCAAGGAACAGTCGTTCCCACCGGTCCCGTGGACACCCCGCGTGAAGCCGGGGCGACCTTGTCAACTTCCGTGGTCTAACAGTGGATCACGCCTTGTTAGGCGCGTCGAACCGGGCGATTTCGGGTGCGTAGGCGCTATTTCAGACGGTCCTCCACGTCCACGATCATTCTGTACATTTCGGAGAGCAACATCGCAGTATTCTCCGCAGTCAGATCTCTAGCCAAGGATCGAACGGCGATATCCCTTTCAAATCCTTGCTTGAAGGCTGCCTCTCTGAGCTTTTTCATGAGCCGGTCTTTTTGAGTCTTCATCATCATGTGGGTTGCCTCATTAGTTGATTCGCGGAGATCATGCACTCCGTCATCCCGAACCTAGTGTCCCATACCCGACGGTTGGTACCCGTCTAGTTTGCGTCGAATCACTGGGGGGAAGCTCACCACGAATCCGTCTGTTCACATGCCAATGCCCGCCGCGGCTGAGGCACGCCAGATGTGAAGTGAACCGCAATTGAACCAATGGTACCACGACCTGTCGCACCTCGGAGACATATTTTCAGCCGCCTCCTTGCTGTTGTTCAAATATCA
>JANQKA010000155.1 GCA_028281405.1 Hasllibacter sp.
GGCGGGAAGATCCTTTATCGCCTCCGGCATGCGGATCATGGCGCGGCGGATGATGTCGGCGGACGTTCCCTGGATCGGCGCGTTGATGGCGGCCCGGCGAGCGAAACTCGCGGTCGGGCCCTTCGCCTTGATTTCGGGCGTGTGGATGCGGCGTCCGAACAGGGTTTCGACGCGAAGGTCATTTTGGGCGGAGTCGATGGTTTTGTTCATGTAGGTTCGGATGCCTGGGAAACGTTCGAAATAGCGGTCGATGAAGCCCTGCGCCTCGGTCCTCGGGATGCGAAGGCCGCGGGCGAGGCCGAAGCCTGAAATCCCGTATATTATGCCGTAGTTGATCGCTTTGGCGCGGCGGCGGATTTCCGACGTCATCTCGTCCACCGGAACCCCGAACATCTCGGACGCCGTCATCGTGTGGATGTCGAGGTCGTCGGCGAAGGCTTTCTTCAACGTCGGAATGTCCGCGATGTGAGCGAGGATGCGAAGCTCGATTTGGCTGTAGTCGAGCGATACAAGAATCTTGCCCTCGTCGGCGACGAAGGCTTCGCGGATGCGGCGGCCGTCCTCCGTCCGGACGGGGATGTTCTGAAGATTCGGGTCGGTGGAGGCTAGGCGGCCGGTGTTCGCCCCCGCGATGGAGTAGGACGTGTGCACGCGGCCCGTCTCGGGATTGATGTGTTCCTGCAGGGCGTCGGTGTATGTGGATTTGAGCTTCGCCAATTGGCGCCAATCGAGCATGCGCGCCGGCAGCTCGTGTTCCGTGGCGAGATCCTCCAGGACATCCGCCGGTGTGGAGAATTTCCCGGTCTTGCCTTTCTTGCCGCCGGGAAGCCCCATTTTCTCGAACAGGATTTCCCCGAGTTGCGCGGGCGAGGCAAGATTGAAGGTTTCGCCGGCGAGTTCGTGAATTTCCCGCTCCATCGCCTCCATCTTCCGGGCGAAGGTGTTCGACATGCGCGAAAGCGTGCCCCTGTCGACCTTAATTCCGCGCATCTCCATGTCCTTGAGCACATGGACCATCGGGCGCTCCAGGGTTTCATAGACGGTGGTGACGCGGTTTCCGTGCAGCCGCGGGCGGAGGGTTTCCCAAAGGCGGTAGGTGATGTCGGCGTCCTCGGCCGCGTATTTGCAGGCCTCCTCGATCGGCACCCTGTCGAAGGTTTTCATCGATTTGCCCGATCCGATCAGCGT
This sequence comes from Hasllibacter sp., assembly GCA_028281405.1. Classification (GTDB taxonomy): domain Bacteria; phylum Pseudomonadota; class Alphaproteobacteria; order Rhodobacterales; family Rhodobacteraceae; genus JANQKA01. Next base: position 1,189 of record JANQKA010000155.1, read on the forward strand.
CTTTATCGGGATCGGTTCGTGGCCGAGATAGCGTTCCGACAACTCGTCCATGGAATGATTGTGAAGGCCTGCGTGAAGCGCGTAGCTGAGCAGCAGCGTGTCGTCGATCGGAGCGACCTCGATGCGGCGGCCAAGGTGGGCCTCGCCGGCGCGGGCGAAGATCTTGGCGTCGTATTTCATGTTCTGGCCGATTTTGAGAACCGCCGGATCCTCCAGAACCGGGGCGAGCGTTTCGAGACATTCCTTGACGCTCATCTGGCCCTCGGCCGGCGCCGCGCCGTCGAATAGGCCGTCGTGGCCGTCGGCCCGATGCCCGAGCGGAATATAGCAGGCTTCGCCGGGGCCGACCGAAAGCGATACGCCGACGAGTTCCGCGGTCATTTCATCGAGCGAAGTCGTTTCGGTGTCGACTGCGACACGCCCGACCGCGCGGATCATGTCGACCCATTTCCGGAGTCCTTCGGCGTCGGAAACAACCCCGTAGGCGTCATGATCGAAGGGTCGCCGTTCCGGGGCGGCGTGGGATCCTCCGCCGTCGGAACTCCGCTCCTCCATGGCGGGGGGATCCACGCCCAGGGCCTCCGAGACGCGGCGCGTGATGGTCCGGAACTCCATCTCGGTCAGGAAGGCGATGAGCCGGTCGGGATCGGGTTCCCTCACCTCGAGATCCTCGAGCGTGAAATCCAAGTCCATCGAGTCGTCGAGCTGGACGAGGCGTTTCGACATCCGGATCTGGTCCGCGTGATCGATCAGGGTTTGGCGGCGTTTGGGCTGTTCGATTTTCTCGGCGTTCTCCAGGAGCGAGTCGAGGTCTCCCCACTCCTGGATCAGAAGCGCGGCGGTCTTCACGCCGATGCCCGGGGCGCCGGGAACGTTGTCGGTGCTGTCGCCCGCGAGCGCTTGGACGTCCACCACCCGCTCGGGCCCGACGCCGAAAAATGCCTCCACTCCCTCGCGGTCCAAGGTTTCGTCGGCCTTGCCCTTCATGCCCGGCCGGATCATGTCGACGCCGCCTCCGACGAGCTGCATCAGATCCTTGTCCGATGATATTATGGTGCAGCGACCGCCGGCTTCGCGGGCCCGCCGGGCGAGGGTCGCGATTATGTCGTCCGCCTCGAACCCCTCGACCTCCTTGCAGGCGATGTTGAAGGCTTCGGTGGCCCGGCGCGTCAGCGGGAGCTGAGGCCGGAGCTCCTCCGGCGTTTCCGCCCGGTTCGCCTTGTAGTCGGGGAAAATCTCGTTGCGGAAGGTCACCGACCCCTCGTCGAACACCACCGCGAGGTGGGTGGCCTCGCCGGCCGGGGATTTTTGATCCTCGAGATACCGGAAGAGCATGTTGACGAAGCCCGACACGGCGCCGACCGGCAGGTTGTCGGACTTGCGCGTCAGCGGAGGAAGCGCGTGGTAGGCGCGGAACACGAAGGCCGAGCCGTCGATCAGGTGCAGATGATGCCCCTTGCCGAATTTTCCGGTCATGACGCGGCTCCCTTGCGCTTCGGATGCGCGGGGCCGACGCCGGCCACGCGGCGCGGACGTACATACGGGGGCGGCGGGAGATTTGCGAGGGACGGAGGCCGGAATTCGGCGGATTTCCCCTGGGCGGGGCGTTTCCGACTTTGGTGAAATCGGATCGGAAGGCGTCGCAATCCCGGCGGACCGTTGACGGGCACGGCCGCATTCCGGCCGGGAATTCGTTCACGCCTTGGTCGGAACCGTCCAATTCGCGGAAACCCGCTTCCCGGCCGCGCGGACCGCCGGGCGCCATGGCGCAACTCCGGCATCTCCCCATCCGTCCCGCGGGCGGGGCGCGTGGCGGGAGCCACGCCCGTGCGCCTCCCGAATCCCCGTCCCGCGCGCGGCGCTGGTCGAAAACACCGTCATCGCCCCCCACGGCGGAGACCGCCCCGTCCCGCGCGCACGGCGCCGGACGTTGTGGACGGTGGAAGCGGCAGCGTGGCCTATTCCGCCCCGTCCCGCGCGCGCATGGCGCCGGACGCCTCGGGATGGTTCCATTTCCAAGCGACTTCGCCACGCCGCGGTTCCGTTTTTACACACGGTCGATTGGACGGCCGGGGCCGGGTCCCGGCGCGTGGCGCGCGGGCGTCGGTTCGGAATCGGAACCGTGTCCGCCGGTTCGCGTTTGGCCGACGCGGGTGGATGTTTGCGATTCCGGGGCGGACGGGCAGCATCCGGTTCACGGGAGTGATCTTCCCCGGAATTGGTTGTTCCGAGGGTCTTTGGGCTTCGAATTCGCGAACTTCGGCCCTGGCGGCAAAGGTTTCAAACTGGCCAACCGGGCCTTGCCCGGATCAATGCTTCCAAAGTGGTCCACGAGAACCGGGAGCAGGAATACGAGGAATACCACCATCAGGAATCCCGCGAGCAGCAGAACGGGTAAATTCTTCTTGACGAAATTCCACGCGGGCGCGGCCGCGCTCCACGGTGAAACCGAACCGCCCGGCGTCTCGGTTGCGGCGTTCGGCCGCGGACCGGATATTGTGATGGTTTCCTCCAAAGGAACCGCGGCGGGAATGTTCGTCGCGGGCGCCCATGGCTCGTTCGCCGCCAAATTCCCGGGGTTGCCGGGAAGGGGTTCGGGGCTCCGTCGAAATTGGATTTCGGGACTCGTCGCGTCTTCGGACGGAATTCCCGCCCGGGACCGGAACGCGGGAATCCCGGACGCCGGAGCGACGGGATTGAACTCCGCGTATCCCAATGTTGGCCCGAACGCCGGAGCCTCGTCCCGGTCGCCTCCCTCCCCTCCGCGCGCGTTGTCCGGGAACGCCGGGCTTTGGTCTCCGGAGCCCGGTCCCGGGTTTGCGATGGCGGGCGAAACGGGTGGTCCGGCGCCGGGGGAAACGGCTGGTCCGGTGCCGGGGGAAACGGGTGGTCCGGTGTCGGAGGAAACGGCGGGCTCGGCGGCGGGCGGAACGGCCGGTTCGGAGGCTTCGAGCCGTCTGTCGAGCATGTTCGGGTCGATGAGGAACACGAATCCGTCGATCACCCCCTGGACGGCCATGTTTCTGGCCCAATCGGGCGTCAATCCAACCGGATGGTAGTGGTCGGCCTGCGAGGCTTCGCGGAGGCCGCGGGCGATCAGGTCTTGCGCGGCGAGGACGTCGTTCCGCCAAGCGGCCGGGTCGCGGATTTCCGGGACGTTGGTGGTTCCCGCCGTGAATCGGAAGTGCTCGGGTTGCGCGATGACTTCGCAGACGGAGTTTCCCCACGCGCCCGGGGTTTGAACCCGCCGAAGGACCACATCGAGGACGGCCTCCTGGAAGGCTTCCGATCTCCGGGGGAATTCGTGGTGCAGCAGGGCGGCGGCGCATCCCACGTCGCTCTGGCCGGTCAGCGTGTCCGGCGGAGCTTGAATCAAAAGCCGGGTTTCGGCGTCGAGCGCTTCGGAGGCGACACGTCCCGCGGTGGCTTCCTGGGCCTTCGCGGGAAGGACGGCCGCGATGAGGATGATGTTGAGGATCGTGATGAATCCGCGCATGCCCGGTCTCCTTCCGCGGTGGATGTTCACGGGGTGACGATTGGAATTTGGGACGAGGCGCTCCGGGGCGCCCGGCCGGCGCGGTGGGTCGGAATGAGCGCCCGCGCGTTCCCATCCATCGAGCGCCGCGCACTCCTCCACATTGTTCCTTCTTCATGCCCCCCGCGGCGCCGGCGCCCGCGGGCGCCGTCCCCCCGTCGGCGAGGGTGGTCTTTGTCCCGTGGCTCCCACCGCAATTCCATTCATCATACCTCATGTGATTTTCGTCTTCAAGTCGGCTCCCGCCGTATTCCCTCCTTTGCGGCATCATGGTCATTGGCTTCACGGCGGTTCCGTGGTTTCCAGCTCATTCGGGGCCTCCGCGGCCTTCCGTCCAAGGGCACCCGACGCAATGGGTTTCATGGTTTCGGCCGCCCGACGTCTCCCGCTTCACGGTGGTTTCCGCCACACCCGGTCCGGGCCCGCATTCGCGGACTTTCGCTTCGGTGGCGGTCCCGCCCGCTCCGGTCCTGATTCGGCGCCCGTCGGATTCGGCTTCGGAGCGGCCACCGCGGTCTCCCGCTCCGCGGACGGAACCGCGACCGGGCGGCGAGCCGTTCCACCAATGCCGGACGCGGGGGATCATGCCCGCGATGGATCGACCCATCGCGCGCGGGCGCCGCCTGGGATTCCGCCGCGGTCCGGGCGGGTCCGACGGGTTCCCCGCCGCGGCGGGATCAACTTCTGGCGGCGCCCATGAGGCGGCGCATCTCGGCGATGCTGTCCTCGAGTCCGCGGAAGATCGCCTCGCCAACGAGGAAAT
>JANQKA010000172.1 GCA_028281405.1 Hasllibacter sp.
CGACGAATGGTTCGCCGAAGCCAGACCCATGCGCGAAATCCCCGAACTCGCCGGATTCTTCGATCTCAGGCGCGAAATGGGCCTGTTCGATCATCCACCACGACGGGAGGCCCGGAGCGGATAGCCCGCCGGCCCCCGTCGGACACGAATCGGGACCGGAGCTCGACCGCGACGCTTCGGTCGGCGGAAGCCAGTCCCTCCCCCGGGGTCCGGGAGTGGCCGGAGCCGGGTCGCCTCGCATCCGGACGAAACGGCCGGGGATCCCGCGGACGCGGACTCCGCGGGAATCATCATCTTGACCGCGCTCCCCCGAAATCCGGCGTCCCCCGTCCGCGGCGGCACCGGGCGATGGGAACACCGTCGCGGGCCGGGTCGGGATATCTCGACGCGGGCAATGTGGACGCGCGGTTCCGAATCATCGCCGACGCGATTCCGCGGAGAAGGGCGGCGCCTCCGCGGAACCAAGCGGTTCATGTCCGCCACCCGGTCATGTCGGGGGCGCGGTCGGCGTCGGCCACAATCCGTCGCGCACGGCGCACGACCTTCGGGAACCGGAGACGGCGGGAGTCCCCGGAAACGCCGCTCCCGGGCGGTCCGGGGGCCCTGCGCGCCGCGCGTCCCGCCCGGCCGGCGCGTGCGGAAGAGGGCGACGCCGGAACCGGAGTGACCCGCGGCGCGTGGCTTCCCGGTTTCGGCTCACCCACCCGCCTTGGATGGTCCCTCCCCGTCCCGGCGGGCGGCGGGGGCGGGGTCTTTCCGGGTCGGCGAAACGCGGCTTGACGCGGGAATTCCGGGCGATTCAAAAAAAATCAAATTTTCCGTTTCCGGGTTCTTGAACCAAATCGCGAACGGCGTTAGAACGGCCGCAACGGAACAAACACGAAGCATAAGAGGTACCGAACATGCTGACCCGCAAACAACTCGAACTCCTGGAGTACATCAACGGGAGGCTGCAGATCGACGGAGTCTCCCCCTCCTTCGAGGAGATGAAGAAGGGCCTCGGACTCAGCTCGAAGTCCGGCGTCCACAGGCTGATCCTCGCGCTGGAGGAGCGGGGGTTCATCCGGCGTCTCGCCAACCGCGCCCGCGCGCTCGAGGTGCTGAAGATGCCCCAAACCCTCGAGGCCGGGGGCGGGGCCGCCCCGATGTCCGCCGGGGGCCGCGGCAGGAAGGCCCGGAAGGACGTCCCGAAGGCCGAGGCCGCGAACTGGGACGTGCCCGTGATGGGCCGCATCGCCGCCGGCGTGCCGATCGAGGCCATCCAGCACCGGACCGGCTCGATCTCCGTTCCCCCGTCCCTGATCTCCCGGGGAGCCAACCACTACGCGCTGGACGTCAAGGGGGACTCGATGACCGGCGCGGGCATCAACGACGGCGATATCGTGGTGATCCGCGAGCAGAGCACCGCCGAAAGCGGCGACATCATCGTCGCGCTCATCGATGACGAGGAGGCGACGCTGAAGATCCTGCGCCGCCGGGGCGGCATGGTCGAGTTGGAAGCGGCCAACCCCGACCACGAAAACCGCATGCTCTCCCCGAAGCGGGTCAAGGTGCAGGGCCGCATGGTGGGGCTCATCCGCAGCTACTGACCGGTGTCCGCCCCCCGCCGCTCGGGCGGCGGGGGGCGGACGGACCATCCCGGGAATCGGCCATCGGCCCGGGGCGGGACGAACGCCGCGGCGGCCGGACCGCTCCCTCCCCGTCACGGGGAAGGGGAGGGCGGGGGCGGGTCGTCGGCCTCGACCACCAACTCGTCGGCGGGTTCGAACGTGCCGACGCCGGTGATCCGGTACATCTCGACCCACTTCTCCTCGCCGTTCACCTCGCGCTTCTCGTGGACGGCGCGTCCGGGCGCGTTCAGGCGGTCGCCCTCCTTCATGTCCTTCAGGGCCAGGGCGTCGTTGCCGAAGGCGACGACGGCACGGAATATCCTGTGCCCGCCGCGCTCGACCCCGACCCAGGCGTTCAGGTAGGGCTGCCTGCCGTCCTCCTCGCAGGAGGAGAAGTTGTCGCGGACCTTGTTCACGACTCCGGTGATCCTCTCGGGTCCGGTGGCGTAGACTCCCATGTGCGGGTTTTTGGACCCGCCCAGCAGCACGCCGCGCACGATGATCTCGCCATCGGACTTGGCCGCGTCCTCGAGGGTTTTGGCGTTGTCGTTGTAGCCCTTCACGACCTTTTCGCCGGTCCGGGTCTCCAGCACCGCGGAGGCGACGCCGTTCTCGTCGATCGAGAACGAATCGACCTTGAAGGTTCCCACGTAGGAGGTGTGGATGTTCCTGTTCGGCTTCGAGTCCTTGATTTCTTCGGTCATCGGTTTTCTCCATTTCCGGTTTGTTCCTCCCGTCGATGGAACGCGGACGCTCCGCGGGAAAGGGAGGATTCGATGTTATCCACGATTGAAATCGCCGCCCGGGCCGCCGCCCGGAGGGTGGTCCACGATTCGCCACCGATTCGGAAACGGCCCGAATGACCGGACCGGGGCGGAATTCCGGACCCACGCAGCCCGACGGCACCGCGCCCGAACCGCCTCCCCCGCCGCCACCGATTCGGGAACGGCCCGGATGACCGGACGGAGGCCTGATTCGGAACCACCGCCCGCGGGCGGCCACCGCGTCCGGGACCGACCACCCGTCCCGCCAACGATTCGAATCGGTTCCCCTCGGCGGCGCGTGGCGGAATTCCGCGCCGTCCGCGCCTCGGCCATCCCCGGATGGAGACCGGAATTCCCCGTCCGGGAGAGGCGCGCCCAAGCGCGCCCCCTCCGTTTCAACGATATTCCTTCGAAACGGCGGCGGTCACTTCCCGGCCCGTCTCTCCCGTTCGAGCAGGATGGCCGCGGCGCGCGGCGACATGGCCGAGACGAGATCCCTCGCCCTCCGTTCACCGTAGATCGCGCCCGGATTGCGGGCCCCGGCGACGCGACCACCCAGAACCTCTCCCCACTCGCGCCAATAGGACAGGCGGGCCCCGTCGTCCTCCCAATCGAGTTCGAGAACCGATTTCCACGTCGTGGACGGCGTCGCCCGGTCGACCGTCGCGTCGAGGCCCCGCTCGCGCAGCCAAAGCCGCCAATCCTGAATCTCGGCGAGGTTGATGTCGATCAGGCCTTTCCTCAACGCCTCCACGAACTCCCTGCAGGCCGCCACGCCCTCCGGCGGAGGCTTCGCGTTGCAGCGGCCGCGGTGCTGGACCAGGCGGAGACCATTGGCGGCGGAGCGCGGATTTTCGCCGTGCACCCCGGCGAATTCAAAGGTGGAAAGACTCTCCGAACCGCTCCGGTTCCGCACCGAATAGATGTGACAAGTCGTCCGCCGCGCCTTGGACTGATAGCTTCCCACGCAATGCCGCAGGCGTTCCGACTCCTGCTTGAGCGCGTCGCCGTCGGGCAGGGGAGTGACCACGAGCCCGTTGGCGGCCTCGAATTCGCCGGTGAGGAGGGGAAAGGCGTTCCCGGCGTATCGCGAGAATCGCGAATCGATCTTTTCGGCCGCGGCCAGCATGGACCGCCCCTCGATTTCCATCATCGCCGGAATCCGGGAAGCGTAGCGCCGCGACAACCCCATCATCAGAACCGCGGGGTTCGCGGCCTTTCCGATGACCAGGGCGGTCGCCGCGTCGAATCCCGAACTCACGAATTCCCCGCTCACCATGGGTTCGGGCTGCTCCGCCTCCTTGATGGAGGCCAGCGCCTGCGGCAGCACCACCGTGCGGGTGAAGTGCCCGATGGCTTCGATGCCGTCGACGGCGGTCAGGGCCATGGTGCGGCGGTCGAAGTCGCCCGGCTCGAAATCCGCCGCCCGCGCGAGGCTTTCGTGGAACCGGACCCAGTCGCCCTTCGACGCGTCGAGCATCTCCGCCACCGGGCGGGATGTCGCGTAATGCAGCGGAATCGCGACGGCTCCCAGGATATCGTTGAATTTCCCCCAGCTTTCGTCGTCCCGCGGAGCCCGGTCGGGCGGAAGCTCCGACAGGTGCCGCAACGCCGTCTCCAGCGGAACCGAACCGGACACCCGGGCGCGGCGCGCGCGGTTGACCCCCAGCGCGTCCTCCCCTTCGACCCGCTCGTCCTCCTCGAACACGCGTCCCGCCGGCGCGGGACGCGTGAGTTTCGCGATCCGCTTGATCGCGGCCTTCCCCAGCCCCGTCATCTCCATCAGGATCGGTTGAAGCGGCCGCCTTTCATCGATGGCGGTGGCCAGCGACGGGCGGTCCGCCATGAGTCCCGCCAGGATCGGCGCCGACGCCGCGGCCTGCAGGCGGATTTCAGCCATGCCGGGATCCCTCACTCCGAACCACGCGACCGCGTGGGAGCTCGGCCTCTCCACGTGGGCCAAGGCTTTTTCGGCCTGGGCGATGGCGGGATTCCCGATGTCTCCGACAACGAGACCCGCGGGCATCCCCTTCGATCCGATTTTCGCGACCGCCTCGAACCCGGACAGCCGCGCTCCGACTCCGAAACCCCGTCCGGCCGGCATGTCGAGGGATCCTCCCCGCCCCACCTTCACGATGCCCGAAGGCATGCCCATGTCGCCGTCGTAGACGATGACCCGCGACAAGGCCGGGTCCACGGGCGCGGACACCCCGGCGGTGTCGCCGAACGCTCCCTTGAAATCCCGCCAGGCTTCGACCTGACCGGCCGCGCCCGGCCTCTCCGCTTCGCCGCCCAACCGGACGACCGTCTCCCTGCCGATGTTCGCCAGCACCGCGATGGCGACATGCTCGTGGTAGAGCCGGGCGGCCCTCGGCGCGTTGAAATCATAGCGGAACGGCGTGACCCGCGGGATCGAACCCTCGCATTTGGAGACATGGAATCCCCTCATGGCTCCATTCCCCAGATCAACCTCGTACCGCAGCCAAACCGGATCCGGTTCCTTGGTCCAAACATGTCCCGCCGCCCTGTCTTCGCCGGACTTCACCGCTTTCTCGATCTTGATCGGCATTGGAATTGGCCTCCTACGGAATCTGACTCCGATCGCCCGCGCGACCGCGACCGAGCCCCGCCGCCCGGACATTTCCCGCGTCTTGGCGCGGAAGTGTGGAAAACACCCGACCGCGCCGCGCCGCGCAAGATCGGAATCGCCATCGGGTCGCCCCGCCGACGCGTCCGGGTCCATGGGTGAATCGACTCATGGGCGCGCGCCTTCCTCACCGCCGCATCCGGAATCGCGGACGCGCCCGCGGGAGGATCGGGATAGTCCCGCGGTCGGAGGGGACGCGCACCGCTTTTCGCGACGCCGCGAGCGCCGGCTCCGCTTTCCGCGACGCAGCGCGCGCCGGCTCCGGTGTCCGCGACGCCGCGCGCGCCGGCTCCGATGTCCGCAACGCCGCGCGCGCCGGCTCCGGTGACCGCCGGCTTCGACCGCCGCGGGGATTCCACTCGACCTGCATCCACGCGTCCGGTCGCGGAATAAACGAACCGTGACGCTCGGCCATGAATCGGCTCGCCCCCTGGAATCGGCGGGAGGTCGCGACGATCTCCCCGCGAATCGCCGGGCGACACGGACCACCTTGCCGGACGGGAACCGTTCGCGCCCGATCCCGGTCCGCCCCCCGCCGCTCAGGGACGGGCGCCCCCGGAAATGGCCAGTGAAGCCATATGCCCGGCGAAGCCGGCGATCTTCCCGCCCGCCCGGGGCGCCCCCGCGCCGGGCGGTCACCGGACCCGGACGCTTGGATCCCCGTTGTTCGAGGCGCGGCCGCGCGCGCCGGGCGAATCCGTGATGAGAATCGATTTACAGACCATCGGCTCCGGCGCGGCCCCGCGCGCCGGGCGAATCCGCCATCAGCGGTCACCACTTTCGGACTTATAGTCCTCCGTGGTGCGTGGGCGGGGGCGCTCCCCGGCGGCGAATGGATTGTTTTGGCCGTGGTATTGCGCCTTGACCCTGCAGT
>JANQKA010000181.1 GCA_028281405.1 Hasllibacter sp.
GATGTTGGGCGACAGTTCCCTCGGCCCGAACCGCGCGATCCCGTCGTCGAAGATATCGATCAGCACCGGGTTCAGTTCCAGCGGCACGCCGGCGCGGTCGGCGACTTCCTGAAACAGGCCTATGTCCTTCTTCACCAAGTCCATCGTGAAGCTGATGTCCCGGCTGCCGTTCAGGATCACCTGACTCTCGGTTTCGTGCACGAAGGATGTTCCCGAAGAGATGGCGATGGCTTCGTACGCCGTGCCGAGATCCATTCCCGCCGCCTTGGCCACCGTCAGGGCTTCGGCGCAGGACACGAGGTTGGCGGTGGCCAGGTAGTTGGTCACGACCTTCAGGATGGAGGCCGACCCCAGGCCGCCCGTGTGCAGGATGCGCCTGCCCATGAACTTCAGGAGCGGCAGAATACGTTCGAATGTCTCCCGCCCGCAGCCCGCGAAGATGGAAATGTTGCCCGTTGCGGCGCGGTGACAGCCGCCCGACACCGGGCAGTCCACCGCCGCCCCGCCGGCCGCGGCGACCTTCTCGCCCAATCGCCGGACCTCCGCCTCGTCGGTCGTTGACATCTCCATCCAAATCTTCCCGGCGCCGACTTCGGGAAGCATCTCGGCCATCACCGCGTCGGAGGCGGCGGGACTCGGAAGACAGGTGATGACCGCGTCGCGCCCCGCCATCATTTCCGCGGGAGTCTCGGCGGCCGCGCCCGCCTCGACGCAAGCGGCCACGCGGCCGGGGTCCAGATCATGAACCGCCAGATCGACGCCATTTCGAATCAGGCTGCCCGAGAGCTTGCCGCCCACGTTGCCCAGGCCGATGAATCCAACCCGCATGTTCGCCACTCCTCCAGCCTTCGACCCCATGCCGGGCCTGACCTCCGCCCATCGCCCGTTCCGTACGCCGTAACCTTCGCGGCGGAAAGACCAAAAGTCGAATCCCATCCTATCGGCAATCGCCTCCGGACAGACTTATTGCTTCGCCGCCACCGGCCGTGACGACCCGACCGCCGCGGCCGGATGGATGCCAAGGGTCCGGAAACAGTCGTTCGGGCCGGCGGCGACATGTGGACCGCGGCGGTGACGACGTCCTCCCGGTTCTCCGCGCCGATGCCATCCCAGCGCGCCGCCGCGCTTCGATGGAGCGGGTTCCGCCGGCCGCGTGACTCTCCTCTCCAGTCGTCGGGAGAACGAATCATCCCGCCGCCGGAAACAAGTTCGCGACGGAGTCGGCGGAGCCTCCCCACGCGAAAATTTCACGCACCCCGGGCCGGCTTCCGCCCGCCGTCTCCATCACAAGGGAATCCGGCCCGGGGTATACCATCGCCCCACGGCCCTCCGGCGAATGCCCGATTCGAATTCCGCCCCCGCACCGCGTGTTGAATCCAATGGCGGCCCAGCTTAGAATCCGCGCCATGCGCCGAATGCCCGCCCTCCTTTGCCTGATCGCCGCGACGGGCTGCGACCCATATCCACAGCTCGACGCCGCCGTCAGCGACGAAGCGCTGAATAGGGACTTTCCGGCAATAATCGCCCTGCGCGACTTCGAAGCCCAGGCGAATTCCGGAGCCCGCGAGCAACCGGTCGCCGGAATCCCGGAAGACCGCGTGGCGGACCTTCACCGGCGCGCCGCCGTGATTCGCGAACTCGAACCAATCCCGCCCGCCCAACGCTCGCGCATGTTGAATTTCGCCTCCGAAACCCGCTCCGGGCCGGAGAGTTGATTGAGATTCCCGCGCCGCGCGGGTAACAGGCGGAACCACCCCACGAACCGGAGATTGGAACATGGCCGATCCTTTGCGCCTCGGCGTCGCCGGTCTCGGCACGGTCGGAGCGGGCCTCGTCCGCATCGTCCAGCGAAACGCCCGCCTTGTCGAGGCGCGCGGTGGCAGACGAGTGATCATCTCCGCCGTCTGCGCGCGGTCCCGCGGCAAGGACCGAAACCTGGACTTGGACGGCCACGGCTGGGAGGACGACCCTGTCGCCCTCGCCCGGCGGGACGACGTGGACGTGTTCGTCGAACTGATGGGGGGCGGGGAAGGCCCGGCGAAAGCCTCCGTGGAAGCCGCCATCGCCGCGGGCAAACATGTCGTCACCGCCAACAAGGCGCTGCTCGCCGAACATGGCCACGCGCTCGCGCTCGCCGCCGAAGAAGCCCGGGTCGCGCTCCGATTCGAAGCCGCGGTCGCGGGCGGCATTCCGATCGTGAAGGCCCTTTCCGAAAGCCTGGCGGGGAACGAGATCACCCGCGTCCTCGGAGTGATGAACGGCACCTGCAACTACATCCTGACCCGGATGTGGGACGCCGGGCTCCCCTATGAAACCGTGTTCGAGGAGGCTTCCGATCTCGGCTACCTCGAAGCGGATCCGACACTCGACGTGGGCGGCATCGACGCGGCGCACAAACTCGCCCTGCTCGTTTCCATCGCCTTCGGCGAACGCGTGAAATTCGACGGGATCGAGATCGAGGGCATCGAACGCGTCTCCATCGACGACATCAAGCAGGCCGCGGACATGGGGTATCGGATCAAACTCCTGGGCGTCGCCCGGCGCTCCGGGAATGGCGTGGAGGCGCGCATGTCCCCATGCCTGGTTCCCGAAGGCTCGCCGCTCGGCCAGTTGCCCGGAGCCACCAACATGGTGGTGGTCGAAGGCGACAGCGTGAATCAGATCGTGCTCCGCGGACCCGGCGCGGGAGAGGGTCCGACCGCGAGCGCCGTGATGGGCGACATCGTGGACATCGCCCGGAACCTCGTCGCGCCGGTGTTCGGCCAACCCGCCGAAACCCTCGCCGAGCCGATTCGGATCCGCGGTGCCACGCCCACCCCGTTCTATCTTCGCATGACCATCGCCGACCGTCCCGGTGCCCTCGCCAAAGTGGCCCACGCGCTCGGGGAGGCGGGGGTTTCGATCAACCGGATGCGCCAATACCGCCATTCCGAACCCCACGCCCCGGTGCTGATAATGACCCACGATTGCGTTCCCGCGGACCTCGACCGCGCCATCGAGTCGTTGGCGGTCACCGGAGTGGTCGAAGGCGACCCCGTCGCCTTCAGGGTGGAGGAGGTTTGAGGCGGACGCGGCCCGCGCCGCGGAACCGGAAACTGCCGCAGCCGCCGAATCGCCTAACCTCACACGACGCGCCACCGGGAGATCCCAGGGCGCACCTCGCTTCGGGTGGGCCGATCCCGAGCCGGGCGGCGGGGATTCGGCCTCTCCTTCGGCTTGAATACCGGGAACCGCCGGGGGGTGTTTCGCAACTCCACCGCACAGGCGCCCCCGTCCGAACCGCGTCCCTTCGGCGGGCCGGGTCGGCCCGCGCCGCGGAACCCAAACCAACCGGGAGCCGCCGAATCGCCTCCCGGCACACGACGCGCCGCCGGGAGATCCAAGGGCGCGCC
>JANQKA010000189.1 GCA_028281405.1 Hasllibacter sp.
CGGGGTCAATTCGATTCCGGCGTCGCTTCACGTGACGGAATTGACAATCTCGAAGTTCGACTTCCCCGTTGCGGTGGCCCTCCGGAGTCTAGACCGCTCGGTGCGGCGGGCGGTCAGGGATGCGGATCGGTGTTCGACACATGGTCTCCGCTGCGGGTGCGATCACCCGGCGCCAAGCGGGTGACCGCTTACGACTGGCGCGGATGTGGCCGTCGGTGGCGCGGCCCGGATGGGGTGAAATATGGCTATCTCGGCGGAACGCGTCCTTCCTCCGGACTTGAACCGGAAGCGCCGGGCGCGCGGTCCTCCGCCGTGGGGGAGACCTGCTTCGTCAGGGCGCGCGTCGCGTGGCTTCCCCGTGGTGAACTCCTCCGGCCGGGCGCGGGAATCGTCGGCGGGGCATCCCGGAGGAACGCCGAACATGGCTCCGCGTATGGGCGGAACCCTCCGCCGATTTGAGACGCGCGCTTCCCGCGGACGTTCCGCAGCGGGAGGGAACCGGTTTCGTCACGGCGCGAGTCGCGTGGCTTCCCCGTGATGGTCGCCTCTTGCCGGGCGCGGGAATCGCCGGTGCGGCGTCCCGGAGGGACCGCGGACAAGTCCCCGCCGCTTGGCCAAACCCTCCGCCGGTTTGAGGCGCGCGCTTCCCGCGCGCGTTGCTCCGCGACAGTTGATCCACCGCCATGGGCGCCGAGTTCGTCACGGAGAGTATCGCGCGACCGTGAGGCATGTTGCCCCGTGATGGCGGCGGTCCATGACCGCGAAGGCCGCGGGCAAGGCGGGCGGCGCGTTCTCCTCCCACGCCAGCAGCGCGCCGGGCGCGATCCATCCCGCGTCCAGCGCGGAGGCGACCGCGCGCTCTCCCAGACCGAGTCCGTAAGGCGGATCGAGGAACACCAATCCGCAGTCCGCCTCCGCTGGCGGAAGGCGGGTGGCGTCCCTCCGCAGAACGCGGACCACGTCCGATGTCCGGGTGATTTCGATATTGCGCGACAGGAGGGATAGCGCGGCCCGGCCGCGCTCGACGAACGTGACGCGGGCCGCGCCGCGGGACAGGGCCTCCAGGCCCAGGGCGCCGGTTCCCGCGAACAGGTCGAGCACCCTCGCGCCGCCGACCGGATCCCCGTGGACACCCGACAGCAGATGGGAAAACAACGCCTCGCGCGCCCGGTCGGAGGTCGGACGCAACCGGGACTTCGGGTCGCCCTTGCCAACCTCGGCAAGGCGGACGCCCTTGAACCGCCCCGCGATGATCCGCATCAGTCCTTCAGCAGGGCCTTGAGGTCCGCCTCGGCGGCCACCCGTTCGGGCGCGGGCGATTTGCCCATCTCGATCAGGCGCTTGCCGACCATGTAGGCGCGCGGGTCGTTCATGGCGTCGACCGCGATCAAACGCTCCCCCGCGTAATACCAGAAGCTCTTCGAACCGCCCTCCCCGGCGCGGGCGTGGACGGCGTCGTGGCCCGCGTTCAACCCGGCGATCTGGATTTTGAGATCGTATTGGTCGGACCAGAACCACGGCTTCGGCGCGTAGGCCTCGTTCGCGCCGAGGATGTTCCGCGCCACGGCCTCCGCCTGATCGATGGCGTTCTGAACCGATTCGAGGCGGATGCGGCGGCCCTGGTGGGGCAGCGAGGCGCAGTCGCCGGCCGCCCAGACCGCGGGGTCCGACGCGCGTCCCATTTCGTCGACGCGGACGCCGTTTTCGATTTCGACGCCCGCTGATTCCGCCAACGCGGTGTCGGGCAGGATGCCGATTCCCGCGATGACGATATCCGCCTCCAACTCCGTGCCGTCGGAGAGGCGGGCGCCCGCGACGCGGCCGTCCCCCAGAAGCCTGTCGAGGCCGACGCCCTCG
>JANQKA010000246.1 GCA_028281405.1 Hasllibacter sp.
CTTCACGCCGGACGCTACGCGGTCAACCCCGAATGCGTCGCGCCGTCGCCGATCAAGGCGCCGATCTCTCCCTTCGCCCCAAAGGAATTGGACGAAGCCGGCATAGAAAAGCAGATATCCGATATCGCCGTCTGCGCGGCGCGGGCGCGCGAAGCGGGTTTCGACGGGGTCGAAATCATGGGATCGGAAGGGTATTTCCTCAACCAATTCCTCGTCACGCACACGAACAAGCGCGTGGACCGCTGGGGTGGTTCCTACGAAAACCGGATGCGGCTACCCGTGGAGGTGGTGCGGAGGGTCAGGCGGTCGGTCGGCGACGATTTCATCGTGATCTACCGTCTGTCGATGATCGATCTGGTGCCGGACGGGTCGACCCATGAAGAGGTCGCGCGGCTTGCCCGGGCCGTCGAGGAGGCGGGCGCGTCGATTCTGAACACGGGCATCGGTTGGCACGAGGCGAGGGTGCCCACCATCGCCACATCGGTTCCGCGGCGGGCGTTCGCCTGGGTCACGAGGAAATTGATGGGCGAAGTCGGCATTCCGATCATCGCGTCGAACCGGATCAACACGCCGGAGGTGGCCGAGGAGGTGCTGGCGGATGGATGCGCGGACATGGTTTCGATGGCGCGCCCCTTCCTCGCCGATCCGCATTTCGTAAGGAAGGCGGCCGAGGGACGGTCGGACGAAATCGCGCCCTGCATCGCCTGCAATCAAGCGTGTCTCGACCATATTTTCTCCGGCAAGGTGGCGTCCTGCCTCGTGAACCCGCTCGCCTGCCACGAAACGGAATTGAGGATCGAACCCGCAGGAGCGGCCAAGACGGTCGCGGTGGTCGGCGCTGGGCCCGCGGGCCTGTCCGCGGCGATAACGGCGGCGGAGCGGGGACACGACGTCACCCTGTTTGACTCCGCCGCGGAAGTCGGCGGGCAATTGAATCTCGCGAAGGTGATTCCCGGCAAGGAGGAGTTCAAGGGATTCGTCGAGTGGTTTTCCCGAATGATCGCGCGTCGCGGGGTAACCTTGAAACTGGGCCGGCGGGTCGGAACCGACGACCTGGACGGGTTCGAAGAGGTCGTCGTCGCCACGGGCGTGACGCCGCGCGACCCGGGAATTCCCGGGCGGGACGGCGCGAACGTGAAAACCTACATCGAGGTGCTCCGTGGAAACGGAGTCGGGGATCGGGTCGCGATCGTTGGCGCGGGAGGAATCGGGTTCGATGTCGCGGAATACCTTGTGGCCGGGGACGGTTCTACCGTGGATTTGCCGCTTTGGATGAAGGAGTGGGGCGTCGCCGACCCGGCGGAGGCCAGGGGGGGCCTCGCCCCTGAGGGACCGAAGCCCGATCCGGCCGTGCGCTCGGTCACGCTGCTTCAGAGGAAAACGGAAAAGCACGGCAAGGGTTTGGGCAAGACCACGGGTTGGATTCACCGTGCCGGATTGAAGATGAAGGGGGTCGATTTCGTCGGCGGCGTCAACTACGAGCGGATAGACGAAGGAGGCATTCATGTGAGTTTCGGCGAAGCGCGGCAAAACCCGAGGCTGATCGAAGCGGATACGGTTGTTCTATGCGCCGGTCAGGTCAGTGATCGGAGTCTCGCCGATGAGCTCGAAGCGAAAGGCCGGTTCGTCCATGTGATCGGCGGAGCCGAAATGGCCGCGGAGCTCGACGCGAAGCGGGCCATCGATCAGGGCGTCCGTCTCGCCGCGGGGCTTTGAATGCTTGGAACGACGACGGGCGTTCTTCGCGCCGGTAGGGTCGGTGACCGGGATTTCGCCGTGAAATCGAAGGAATAGGCCGTTCCGCCCATGTGATCGACGGAATCGAACATGGCCGTGGTATTCGACGGGAAGCGGACCATTGACCAGATCGTCTGTCCCGCCGTGAAGCTTCAAATACGGGAACGACGGAAATTGTACTTCGCTTCGGCGGGGTGAGGGCTCGGGTCTTCGCGGCGAGCTCGGAGCGGAAAGCCGATTCGCCCATGCGGATCGGTGGAACCGACATGACCACGTGGCTCATGCGAACCGGGATCGAATTGAGCCGTGTCACACGTTGGCATGAGAACCTCGCCAACGTCGACGCGTCCACAACGGTCATGACCGCCCGAAGTGGAGAAAAACCACTCCCGGCGGAACAGCCTTGGGAATGCCCGCGCGACAATCCCGCGGGGTCCGACGGGAGCGACTTGATGGACGCCTCCCGGCGCGGGCCCCGCGTGCTGGGCGGAAATTTCACGCAACCGCGGTTCCAAATGCGGAAGCCTTGCCCGCTCAATCCGGCTTCGCGCGCCACTCGCCGTCACCACACTCTTCGAACGGCCAATACAATCCCGGAGGCAAGGAGGCGGGAGCTTCGGTGGGGCGGGCGCGGCGAAGCGCCTCCTGCGTGAGTCCGAGCGCACCCTCCAGGCGGGCTGCCTCCAAACTGGCGTCGTCGAGTTTCGCGCCCACCAGGTTCGCCCCCTCGAGATTGGCCGCGGCGAGTCTGGTTCCCTTGAGATTCGCGCGTTCGAGGTTGGCCCCCTTGAGGTTGGCCCCAATCAGGATCGCATCCGTCAAGTCCGCCCACGATAAATCGGCATTATTGAGATCCGCGCTTGTGATTTTGGCGTTTGTGAGGAATGAGCCTGACGCGTTGGCGTTCGATAGGTTCGCCCGCCCGAGCAGAACACGTTCAAGGCCGGCGAATTGGAGGTTCGCCCCTTCAAGGTTTGTGCTGTCGAGATTCGCCAACTCGAGTGTCGCCATGGACAGGTTCGCGCGCCTGAGGTCCGCTCCCCATAGGTTGGCGAGCTTGAGGTCTACGCGCTGGAGATCCACATCGGCGAGAACCGCGTCACCGAGTTTCGTGTCAATGAGGTTCGATCCAGCGAATCTGACTTCCGTGAAATCCGCTCCAGTCAAGTCAGCTCCGGTGAGATCCACCTCGGTGAAATCCAGGCGATCAAGGGCTTCGATGCCGGGCCTGTTTTTTTCGGGCAACCGCGCCCTGAGCATGCCCACGGCGCGGGCGGCGGCCTGTACCTCGGGTGCACAGGCCCTGGGCCGGGACCGGGCCAACGACAGCATGTGTTTCCGCTCGTCGCCATCTTTCCCATTGGATGGGAATTGGCTTTGGATGAAGTCGCGGAGCTTGCGGGTTACCCGGACGTGGTGGTCGCCAGGGTGCCTCCGTGCCAAATTTTCGAGAACTGCGATGCCTTTGACGCGGGCTGTGGAAGAATTTCTCCGCAACATTTGCAGGCCCCACCAGTACCTCGCTTTCCTCAGCCCCCGTGCGAAGGGATTCACCATTCGAACCGCGTTACCACGCTGCGAAAGTATCAAAAGAACGACGAGCATGACGGTGCAGGCGGCGTATAACGCCACGGTATTCCACGGAATCCTGCCAAATTCGAACGGGAACCAGTCAATCTCGGTGAACAAAGTGGGCACCCCGGACAGCCAAGCGGCCATGAAGAAAACCACGATTAGAACCGCGGGACCGAGCCATCGCCACCGCCGCGGAGCCGACTCCGTGCGCGTGTTCAAATCCGACAAATTCGACCTCCGTGTTCGCGCCCGGAATCGATTCGCGCCACGACCCAGCCGGCATGAATCTCCCGCCATTGTCACGCGTCCCCGCCAGTCATTACCGCCCGAAGTTGCGGAAACGCGTCAGGCGTGACAGACGGGGCTGCGGGCGCGAGGAGCTGGCGGAAGCCGGGCGGGAGCAACTCGATGAGCTGCTCCCGGGCCGTACCTCGTCGCGCGGGGCGGGGTTCCCTTACCCCGCCGTTCCGTTGGCGCAATCCAAGCCGGCTCATTCCGGCTTCGCGCGCCACTCGCCGTCCCCGTTTTCTTCGAAGGGCCAATACAATCCCGGAGGCAAGGAGGCGGGGGCTTCGGTGGGGCGGGCGCGGCGAAGTGCCTCCTGCGTAAGGCCGAGCGCATCCTCCAGGCGGGTTGCCTCCAAACTGGCGTCGTCGAGATTCGCGCCTTCAAAATTGGCCGCGGCGAATCTAGTTCCCCTGAGGTCCGCGCCCTCGAGGTTTGCTCCCGCGAGGTTTGTTCCTATGAGGAACGCGTCAGTCAAGCGTGCGCGGAACAAATTCGCGTTCGCGAGATTCGCACTTGTCATGGTGGACCCTTTGAGGAAGGCATGGGACGCGTCCGCGTTCGTGAGGTTCGACCGATCAAGCCGCGTGTGATTCAAGGACGCGGACCGGAGATTCGCACCCTCGAGATTCGCGCTGTCGAGGGTCGCCCTATCGAGTGTCGCGATGAACAGGTTCGCGCGACTGAGATCCGCTCCCCAAAGGTAGGCGAGTTTGAGGTCCGCGCGCTCAAGATCCACACCGGTGAGAACCGCGTCCCTGAGTTTAGTGTCGATGAGGTTCGATCCAACGAATCTGGCTTCCGTAAAGTCCGTGCCCGTCAGGTCCGCGCCGGTGAGGTCCACCTCGGTAAGGTCCAAGCGATCATAGGCTTCGATGCCGCGACCGCTTTCATTTGGCAACCGCGTCCTGAGCATGCCCAAGGCGCGGGCGGCGGCCTGTACCTCGGGTGCGCAGGCCCTGGGCCGGGACCGGGCCAACGACAGCATGTATTTCCGCTCATCGCCATCTTTCCCATTGGATGGGAATTGGCTTTGGATGAAGTCGCGAAGCTTGCGGGCGACCCGGACGTGGTGGTCGCCAGGGTGCCTCCGCGTCAAATTTTCGAGAACCGCGATGCCTTTGACGCGGGCTGCGGAAGAATTTCTCCGCAGCATGTGAAGGCCCCACCAGTACGACGTTTTCCTCAGTTCCCGCGCGATTGACTCCACCATACGGACGGCGAGACCACGCTGCGACAGCAGCGAAAGAACGACGAGCGTGACTGTGCCGACGGCGAGCACCCCCTCCGGATTCCACGAAATCCCGCCGAATTCGAACGGGAACCAGTCACTCTCGGAGAACAAAGCGGGCACACCGGACAGCCATGCGGCCATGAAGAGAACCACGGGCAGAATCGCGGGGCCGAGCCAAGACCACCTTCGCGGAGTGGTCTTCGCGTTCACGTTGAAATCCGTCATCTTCGCCTCCAGTGTTCGCGAACCAGGACCGATACGCCCCGTGCCCGATATTGCCGATCCTCCGCACGGCCCAACGTATCCCAAAGGAGCCATCTGGTCGAACGCGGAAACCAGACCATCGGCGCGGAGGGCGCCCCCCGACCGACGCCGCCTCATACGGGGAACTGCCCGAAAGACGCGAATGATTCGCACCCACAGTATGATTCCTCCCGTGCATATGAGATTTTGGCACGCGGTGTAAACCCCCGCATGGCCGATATTGGGCTAAGGCCACTACACGCGTCCAGACTCCGGTGCTTCGGCCGCCCCCGCACAGCAAGGAACCGCTGGAAATCCCGAGGCTTCCTGGCGAAGGGCCCTCCAGCGGCGCCGCTTCGCGAAACGCGGGCGATCACCGAGGTGATGAAATCCAGTTGTCATTTTCGTCCCTTTCGAACGGCCAGAACAGGCCCGGGGGTAGCGATGAGGGAGGGGCCGATGGCTTCGCGCCAAGCAACATCCTTTGTGTCAGGCCGATCACGCCCGCGAGTCGTGCGCCGGCGATACTGGTCTGTTCCAAGTCCGCGCCGGTCAGGTCGGCCCCAGTCAAATCGGTGCCCTTGAGGTCCGCCTCGCCAAGGGTTGCTCCTGCGAGGACAGCCCGTTCAAGAATCGCTCCTTTGAGAATCGCACTCGCAAGCTGCGCCTCCTCAAGGTTGGCCGACGGCAGATTCGCGCCTGTGAGGTTTGCGACGGCGAACTGTGCCCTGGCGAGATTTGCATCCCGAAAGTCCGCTTCTTGTAGGATCGCGTTATCGAACACCACACAAGCGAGAGGCGCGCCTTCGAAGCTCACGCCCGCGAGGTCCGCGCCCGTGAAATCCAAGACGAATCCGGATTCGAGATCGGATCGCCCCTTCCCGGCAAGTTGTTTTCTAAGATCGACCGCCATCAGCGCCGATGCCCGGGCATCCGGCGGGCTGCCGACCCGACCGCCCCCCTCCGCGCCACCGGCGCCATTCGATGCCGGGTCCGGCGGGAGGGGATGCCGGGCCAGCGCGCTGAGATTCACCGACGCTTCAACGTGGAATTCATCCGGATGCTCGCGCGCCAACGCCCCAAGCGACCCGATGGCGGCGAGGCGCGGAGCCATTCTTTCGGCGTACAGCCTCTCCAAGTATTCCGAGCATCGCTCGCGCAGCTCCCTGCGGGCGGCGATCCGCGTGTTCTCGACCGCCGCTTCAGTCTGTCTGTGCATGACGAATATCCGCCAGACGGTGTACGGGACGAAGTGGAGGGCCGCGGCGGCTCCACCCGCCGCCAGCATCAGATTCCGGAGGTTTTCTATGGGCCGGGAGATGCTGTCATCATCCAACCAGATTTTGAGCGGGATCCAGAACACCCAAGCCAGCAGGGGAAGCGCGATGTACAGATGATCCCGATACCCGCCACCGCCCAAGGCTCCCACCGCCGCCCCACGCCGGCTTGCGCTTCCGCTTCATGTCGCGCCATGATGTTCTACCGTGCCTTCGCGCCGCGCCGCCGCTGGCATCCGTGTGGGCAGCCCGAACGGTTGACCCTTTTTTGTTCCTGACCGCATATCGGGTTTCGGTCCCGGAAATTCAAGACCAGGAAGGAATTCTTTTTTCCGGCCGCCCTGAACGGGCGGCCGCTGCCGTCGCTCCATCCGGCGAATCGCCAACTCGGCTGGGGAATCGTGTCTGGCGGATGGTTTCATGGAAGGCGCGACCGCTTCGCGGCCGCTGATGGATCGAATTCGGTCCCGGGTCCGGATTTCCGTCATGGCCGCGCCGCGCGGAGCGAAGGACGGGCGCGCGCCCGCGGACGTGGTGCGGGGGCGGGCGAGTTGACGGGGAGAGAGTCTCAAGGGGCCGTTCCGCGGCCAAGGAGCGGAGTCGTCATTCCAACTGGGCGCGGATGGCGGTGGCGGCCCGTTCGACCGCTCCGCGGTCGGCGCCGCGGACGACGACATTCACGCGGAACCGCCCGTCCCTCTGGAACGGATAGGAACCAATGGCGAGGTCGGGGTTTTCTGCGGCGAGCGCTCCGAGGGCCTCGGCCACGTCGCCCTCGCCCCGGTTGAGAACCACGGTCTCGGAGACCAGCGGCGCCCCGCCCGTCAACCCCGGCAGGACCGAGGCCACCATCGCCTCGAACACCGCGGGGATGCCGGCCATCACATGGACGTTCCCGATGGTGAAGCCCGGTGCGGTGGAGACCGGGTTTTCGATCAACGCGGCGCCGTCGGGAATCCGGGCCATGCGCTGACGGGCGGAATTGAACTCGATCCCGAGGCGGTCGTAATGCTCCCGCAGCAGGATCCGGGCGTCCTCCCGGACGTCGATCGGAACCCCGAACGCGGCGGCCACGGCGTCGGCGGTAATGTCGTCGTGGGTGGACCCGATCCCTCCGGAGGTGAACACATGATCCCACGCCGAACGCAGGGCGTTCAACGCGGCCACGATGGCTTCGCGGTCGTCGGGGACGACGCGGACTTCCCTCAGGTCAATTCCTCGCACCGCGAGGCGTTTGGCCAAATGGTTCGAATTGGTGTCCTGGGTGCGTCCGGATAGGATTTCATCGCCGATGACGAGCATGGCGGCGGTGGGGTTGGGCATCGGTGTTTTCCTTGTTCGGCGGAGAGGGTAGGGGATCGGAATGGAATTTCAAACACCGTTGGCGCCGGCCAGGCTCATCCGCCGCTACAAGCGGTTTCTGGCGGACGCCGAATTGGAGGCTGACGGTCGGGAGGTCACCGCGCATTGTCCGAACCCCGGAGCGATGACCGGCCTGAACGATCCCGGAAGCCGCGTCTGGCTGGAACCGGTCGACAACCCGAGCAGGAAACTGCCGTTCGCATGGCGGTTGGTCGAACTCGACGGCGGGCACATGGCGGGAATCGACACCGGCGTCCCGAACAGGATCGTGGCGGAGGCGTTGCGGGAGCGTCGATTGCCCGGGCTGGAGGCTTACGGTGGTTATAGGCCGGAAGTGAGCTTCAGCCGGGGAAGCCGGCTCGATTTCCTGTTGACGGAACCAGGCCTTCCCGACGCCTACGTGGAGGTGAAGAATGTCCATCTCGGTCGGGATGGCGGATGGGCGGAATTTCCCGATTGCGTCACGAAGCGCGGAACCAAGCACCTGCGCGAATTGTCCGATGTGGCGCGTTCGGG
>JANQKA010000272.1 GCA_028281405.1 Hasllibacter sp.
TCCTTGGAATACCGCCCCCACAGGTCCAAAGATCCGCCACCGCGCGAAGCGAATCGGGTGGGATTGGCCACCGAAACGAATCGGGCGAATCGATTCGGCGCGCGGGCCGGACCCGGGTTTCCGGCCGGAAACGCCGGGTGATTCGCGGCGGATGTCTCGGCGAGCGGCCCCGAACCGCGTCTTGGCGGATCAATGAAGCCAAGGCCTCTCCTCCGCTGCACGGCGGAGCGATGTTCCCGACGGACATGGGATCGGCGCGAATCGGTTCACGCGCGGCACCGCCGGCCGGCCCCGCTTGGCCCGGTTGAAGCCGCCGATATCCTTGGAATGCCACTCCCCCCGCGGGTCCGGATCCCACCACTGCGGGACATGAACAGGCTGGGGCCGGCCCGGAACCGGATCGGGTGAATCGATTCGGCGCGCGGGCCGGACCCGGGGTTCCGGCCGGAAACGCCGGGTGATTCGCGGCGGACGCCTCGGCGAGCGGTCCCGAGCCGCGTCTTGGCGGATCTATGGAGCCAAGGCCTCTCCGCCGCTGCACGGCGGAGCGATGTTCCTGACGGACATGGGATCGGCGCGATTCGGTTCGCGCGCGGCACCAACGGTCGGATCGGCGGACCCGGTGGCCCCGGTGATTCCCTCAATATCCCCGGAATACCGCCCCCGCGGGTCCGGAAACCCGCCACCGCGCGACATGAGCAGGGCGGAACCACCCCCGGAACCGAAGCGGGCGAATCGATTCGGCGAGTTGGCGGGACTCGGAATTCCGTCCGGAGGCACCAGGTGATTCGCGGCGGGAGCCGCTGCGCTTGGTCCCGAACGCGGCCAGGCGGGTCGGTTGAACCGCGGCTTCGCGGACCCGGCACTGCGGGGCGATGTCCCGGAAACGGGTCGACGCGACGTGATTCGCGCGCGACTCCGCTGTCGGGGCCAACGGTCGGACCCGGTTGGATCTGTTGATTCCGTCGAAACCCCGAAATGTCGCTCCACCGCCCCCCTGCGCCGCCCTGCCGGTCCACGAATCCGCCACCGCGGACTGAACAGGACGGAGCCAACCCCGGAAACGAAACGGGCGAATCGATTCGGAGGGTTGGAGGGACTCGGAATTCCGTCCGGAGGCGCCAGGTGCTTCGTTGCGGGCCAACGCGGCGTGTGGTCCCGAACGCGGCCATGCGGATCAGTGGAGCAGCGGCTTCGCGGACCCGGCAAGGTGGGGATGTCCCGGGCGTGATGTTACGCCGGGCGCCTGCCGAGGGCGCTTCGCGGACCCGACAAGGTGGGGGTGCTCCGGGCACGGGATCGGTCATGCGATTCGCGCGCGGACCCGATGGCCGGTCCCCGCGGGTTCCGTTGATTCCGTCGAGGCCCTTGGAACACCTCTCCCCCGGGTCCATGGACCGCCGCCACGCGACATGAACTGAGTGCATCCCGCCCCGAAAACGAACCCGACAACGAAGCCGACGAATCGATTCGGCGCGCGGGACGGGCGCGATGTCCCGGCCGGAGCCGACAAGTGATTCGCCGTAGGTCGCCGCGGAGCGCCGAGCCGAACGCGGCCCCCTCCTACCCGGGCAACACGACCGATTCGCCCCGCGACACGCGGAACGATTTCTCCCGCCCCGCGCCCGGACACGGCGGCGCGCCGGACAACCGCCCCGGAGCGCGCCGATGGACGGAATCACCCGGCGGTGGCGAATCCGCGGGTCCGGAATTTCGTGTTGCCCCTCCCCGACGCCGCCGCTAGACGACCGCAACAGCGCCGTGGTGAGTTGGCGGAGTGGTTACGCAGCGGACTGCAAATCCGTGTAGACCGGTTCGATTCCGGTACTCACCTCCAACCCGGCGCGCATTGTCACCTTCATCCACGGATGAACTGCTCATCCAAGGATGAAGGGAAGGTAACGCGAAGAGACAACGATTATCGAGAAGGACGGCATCTACTGATGTTCGACATGACTTCCCCAATCATCGTCGCCCTCACGGCGACCCACCAACGCACCGAACTTTTGATGGACCGCGCGCTGCCGTCCATCCTGGCCCAGACCCGCCGACCGGACGCGATCATCGTGATCGAGGACGGGGACGGCGGGACCGGAGAAATCCCCGACCGAATCGCCCGCGTCGCCCCGGGCGCGGTGTGTCTGACCAATCGCAGGACGCCGGGGCTCGCCGGAACCACCAACACCGGTTTGGACCACCTCGCGAGGATACACCCCGACCCGAACCTGGTGTTCGTCGCTTTCCTCGACGATGACGACGAGTGGAATCCCAACCATCTCGCCGAGATCGAAGCCCGCGTCCGCGACGGTGCCGAGGTCGTGGCCACGCCCCTGCTGCGGCTCGAACCGGGGCGCGATCCGATCGAAGGCCGTCCCCCGGAGGCGGTTTCCCCCGAACTCTTCATGGCGGGCAATCCGTACATCCAGGGAAGCAACATGGCGGCCCGCCTCGATGTCCTGCTCGAGGCCGGGTGCTTCAACGAAGCCCTGACCGCCTGCAACGACCGGGACCTCATGATCCGGTTGTCGCGCCGACCCGACCTCAGGTTCGCGCTCACCTCGGAGACCACCGTGCGCTACCACGCCTGCGCGGACCGTCCCCGGCTCTCCCTTTCCGGGTCTCCCGCGAAGCTGGCCGGATTGGACATGTTCGACATGCTCCAAGGTCCGTTGATGTCCCCGGAGACGCGCGGAAAACACTTGGAGAGGGCCGCCGGGGTGTTCGGCTGGAGCCCGGGCCGCGTTCGGGAGGCGAACGGAATCCATCACATGGATCGGGCCGCGCCGGAACCGGAGTGCGGGATCGAATCGGGAGCCTTGGCGGAAACGCCGCCCTTGCTGGTGGGCGTGATCGTGGACGGCCAACGCGTCGAATCGGCCTCGCGACTTCTCGAAGACCTCGCCGAACTCGCAGCTAGGGAAGGGATCGGGAGCGTTGACGCCCTGCTGCTGGAGAACCGCACGGAATCCGAATCCGGTGAACCCCTGCGGGAAATGGTCGCCCGGCACCGCCACCGGTTGCGCGTCCGCTTGATCGACCGCGCCATGATCGACCGCGTCGTCGACGCGGGGGATTGGAGGCCGGAAGGTTCGGGTCGGAAAGGGCGCCTCGCGATATCCGACGCGCGGACCGCGCTGCAGGCCTTCCTGCACCACATGGCGCTCGAACGCCCGGGATGCGCGGTTTGGATCCTCGACGACGACATGCGGTTCGACATCCTGACCGCCACGGCCACCACGCCCGCCCGCCTCCCGCTGCTCCTCGGCCGAGCGCTTCGGCGCATGCGCGCGACCGGAGCGGACATCTGCATCGGAACCTACAACGACGCGCCCCCCACCCCGGCGGTGGGTAGCGTCCGGGTGCAGTTGTGCGATCTGGTCTGGAACCTACGACTGCTCGGGGCGAGGCCCACGGACGCTCCGGTTCCGGACCACACCCGGAGGAACGCCGAACTGCGCGCGGGCCGCGTCGACTACCACTACGATATCTCGCGCACGGAAATGGACCGTCTCGAAACCCCTTTCGCGCTTGATCCGATCCATCCGGAAGAGACCTGCGGCGAGGGACTGCAGCGCCTGGGGGACATGATACCGCGCATAATGGCGGGAGAAGCACCGCTTCGCCGCCTCGTGGCCGATCCCCTGGAAATGGAGGCGTTCGAAACCAACGAAGCCCTGCACAGGGGCGGCAACACCTTCGTGTTCGATCCGGACGCGTTGGCGGACCTGCCGAATCTGGCGCCCACGGTCAAAGGTCGCCCCGCCCGCCGGTCCGACATGATCTGGTCGCTGATGCAGAAGCGCATCCGCGGCCGCGAAGTCATCTCCGTCCCCGTTCCCGTCCGGCACGACCGGACCCATCTCCCGGCTCCCGATCACCTCGACCACGCGAGGATCGCCAACGACATTCAAGGCTACGCCATATTCCGGGCCCTGACCGAGGAGGCCCGGGATCCGGACCGCATCGCGGAACTCTGCCAGCGGCACGGAGAGGACCGCCTGGCCGCCCTCCGTCTCTCGTTCTCCCGCATACGCGGTCTCGCGAAGGAAATAATTGACTGGTGCAGGAACGGTGCTCCCGCACACGCCCCGCGCGGGAAACTCGCCGGGCAGGCCGGACAGCTGCTTCGCATGTTCTCGCCGGACGAGTTCGAACGGGTCGCGGCGGCGGTGCGGGATCTCGACGACGCCGAAGTGCACGGGTTCCTCGATGGCCTGAACGGACGCGTCGAAAGGCACGCCGCGCTGATCCGCGGTTCCAATGAAATCCCCCTCATCCTGTGCGAAGCGCGGATCGAAGCGGAAAGGGCCGATTCCGCGCTGGCCGCGGTCGGCGCCCACGCGGCGCCACGCGGACAGATCCGGACGCTGGGACAGGGAGACGAGGGAGTGGTGGTCACCGACGGGAGCACGGTCTGGAAGCTGTTCGACCTGTGGGGTCCGGACGAGGAGGCCCTGGCGGTTCCCGTCCTCCAACGCCTCGTGGACGGTTTCGCGCCGTCGGAGGCGTTGGTCCGCCCCACGGCCATGTCGCGCACCCCGGACGGCTGGCTGCTGAGCGCGCCTTTCGAGGATTCGGAGCCGTGGAATGGCGGCCATGGGCCGGGCCTCGTCGAATTGCTCGCCGATTTGCACGGAAACGGCCTGGCCCACCGCAATTTGGCGCCCAAGAATCTGCGCGTGGCGGGCGATGCCGTCCGGCTTATCGATTACGGCGTGGACCTGACGCCGGTCGACGATCCCGAGGCCGACGGCGAAGAATTCCACAGGATGTGCCGCAGGGCCTGGCTTTGCTGGCGTTGGTGGTGGCGGAACGACCTCGGGGCCCTCATGCGCCGATCGCTTTCCGACGCCAACCTGCCGGAGCTCGACGGGCACGAAGGCCTGATCCGGGCCGTTCGGGAGCGGCTCGGCGTTCTCGTCCCCAGGGATCCGACGATGGACCGGGCATTGGAGCTTCGTCCCCACCGAGGCGAAGAGTCCCTGCGGGGAGCGGTCGAATCGGGGCCGCCCGGATCGCCCGGTTCTCCGGACCCCCGGGCTCTTGATTACGGAGCCGGCAAGGGCGGGGATTCCGCCCTTCTCGCCGGCGCGGGCTGGGAGGTCGTCGCGTGGGATCCCGATCCCGAAACGATTCCCCTCATCGACGCGCTGGCCCCGGCGGGCGTGCGCAGGGCGGCCTCCGCCGAAGACGCGGTCGGGACGGGCCCGTTCGATCTCGTCATATGCAAAAGGGTCGCCTGCCTCGTCGACGACGACGACCTCGACAAGGTGCTGCGCGACCTCCGCGCGTCCATCGCGCCGGACGGTCGGGCGATGCTAACCCTTTGCCATCCGGCCTACGCGCACCGCGCCCATGTCGCCGAGGCGGCGCCGGTTTCCAGGCCGTGTGAAATCGGAGCCGCGGGCACCGTTCCCTGGACCAAAAGAATACGGAAAAGCGGGCGCGTACTTCACGAATTTCACCGGAGCGAACCCCTCCTGCTTCGGCGGATCATGCGGGCGGGATTCCGCGTCGTGGAGCGGCGCGAGCGCCGACGCGTGGAATTCGAACGCTTCGAGACGGTTTCGGACCTGCTCTCCCTGGAATTGGCGCCGGCTCCGAAGCCCGAAGTCGCCCTGCTGATCAAGGCCTGCGCGATGGACGCGGAAGTCTTGGAAATCCAGACGCGCGAAATGCTTTCGGCCCTGGAGGGGCCGGGAACCTTCCGCGAAACGATCCTCGCTCTCGACACCAGAACGGAGGGATTCACGCGCGAGCACACGCCCGGCGACCTGAACGAAGCGCGCGAAGCGGCGAGGCGGCTGCTCGACGCCGGCGACGTGGACCGCGTGGTCGAGACGCCCGCCCCCGACGTGATGCGCGCGCTCAACCGGCGCTGGTTCGGGCTCGACCTGCCCGCGACGCACAGCGGCGGAGGCGCGGCGACCGGAGCGTTGTTGGCGGGATTCGAAGCCTGCGGATCGGGCCTCGTGCTCCACGCCGACGTCGACGTGATGATCGGCCGCCCGGACCGGACCCGCGACCCAGTGCGCGAACTCGTCCACGCCCTCGAACTCCGCCCGGACGCCCTCACGGCGAGTTTTCCGATCTCCGGAGACGAACGGATCGAGTGGCACTCCGTCGAATCGGACGGAGGGAAATTCAAGGTGATCGGAGCCGAGAGCCGTCTCGGCATGGTCGATTTGGACAGGGTCGCGTCGATCCTGCCATTGCCGAACAAAGCCGACTCCGGTTCCCCGCGACTGTCCTGGCACCGCGCGATGGAAAAAGCGGCGGAATTGGGACGAGGAGGTGGATTGCGCGGCGGAGATCCGCGGATCGCTTTCTACATCCATCCGCAGAACGACCTCCTGAAATCCAATCCAGCGGATTGGGATGAAATCAGGGGCGCGGTCGCCCGCGGAAGCGTCCCGGCTTCGCAGCATCGCGAACCCGATTGGCACGATGCGCGGTGGCCCGATTCGGACCAGGCCGATTCGCTGAGGGCGGTTTCTCCCGCGGACTGGCGCGTCACCGAGAGGAGCGAGCGG
Organism: Hasllibacter sp.; assembly: GCA_028281405.1. GTDB lineage: Bacteria > Pseudomonadota > Alphaproteobacteria > Rhodobacterales > Rhodobacteraceae > JANQKA01. Next base: position 6,534 of record JANQKA010000272.1, read on the forward strand.
TTCGTGTTCGTGATCTGCGGACGGAACGTCTTTCCGGAGCGTTTCCGGCGGTGCTGGGATTCCGTCCTGCGCCAAAACCGTTCCGATTGGGGCGCTGTCGTGGTCGA
>JANQKA010000274.1 GCA_028281405.1 Hasllibacter sp.
TCATCGGACGGGCCGATTTCCCCGGCTTCCATTCGATGTCGTCCAACCACCTCGTCTGCGACAGGGCCGTGTGGGAGGCCATGCCGGAGCATCACCGCGCGATCCTGACGACCGCCATGAAGGCCCTCTCGTTTCACACGGCCCTGTTGGTGGAGAGAAGGAACGCCGAGGCCGACGCTTGGCTGCGGGCGCGGGGCGTCTCGCGGGAATGGTTCCCCGTGGGGCGGTTGGATTTCGACGATTCCTCGCGGAACTGGTCCGAATTCGCGGTTACCCCGGAGGCCGCGGCGATAGTCGCCGACCATGTCGAGTATCTCGCTCTGCTTGGTTCGACCTCCAGGTAATCCCTCGCCCGCGACCGGGTCGGATTCACCGGATTCGGCCCACGCCCCTCGAAGTCGGGCGTCCCGGCGGAAATGTGCGCGTTCACGACGGGGGTGTGTTCCGCCGAAATTCATTGCCGATTCGCCGAGGAAACCACTCCGAACGGTCAACGGGACCCCGAAGAGGCCTTCCTCCAACGCGGAACCGGAGGCCGATTCAATTTGGACGCTGTTCGACCGCGTGGCGGGCGAAGCGTTGGCAAAATCCACAATGCCGATTCGCGGACGTTCCAGCGGCGTCCACTCGTCCGGGTTTGTTGGCGGACTCGACGATTCGGACGGCGGATCAATCCGCGGGGGAACCCGCGGACCGGCCCGGACACGAAAATCGAGCGGAACGCCGCGGACACGGACGCCAACCGCATCAAGCGGGATCTGAAGTGACGGCGGAACCGCGGCCGAATCGATTCGGCAAACTCCCGGCGAAGCGGCGAATCGAACAAATGGCCGCCCGAATCACCACCGCCGGGGCGATCGGGCCCTCGGCGCCGAACCCATCGGCGAATCGATTCGCGGAACGCGGCGCCACGTCCGCCGAGCCAGCCGCGGTTGATTCGGCGTGGAATGGCATACGAACACCATCCGATTGCCCTCCACCGCGGTGGGTGACGGGACGGGAGGCTGAGGAGTTCGCCGCGGATCGGCGACCCCTAACCGGGGCATGACCCCGACGCCGCCAAGGCGGCGATCGAAACCGAATCGATTCGGAGGATCCCCGTCCATGCCGCGGCCCGAACCAATTGACCGCCGATGCGGACCCCACTCCGCCACGACCGCCCGTGACTGATTCCCGCGCTCCCGGAAATCGCCGACGGACTCCCGCCCGCGGGATGCGCGGATCCTACTTCTTCGGCCACCGGCGGCGAATCGGCGGCCGATTCGATTCCGCGCCGTCCACTCCGGATTGGCGACTCGCCGGCGCGAACGAATCGGCCACCGAACCGTCACGCCCGGAAGCCGCTCGGCCTTCGCCCCGAACGACTCCTGATCGATTCCCGCGCTACCGGGAAATCGGCGGCGAACTCACGCCCGGAGGACGCGCGGATCCGACTTCGCCGCCCCCGGGCGGCGAATCGGCGGCCGATTCGATTCCGCGCCGTCCACTTCGGCTCGGCGACCCGGAGGCGCGAACGAATCGGGTGCCGAACCGTCACGCCCGGAAGCCGGCCGAACTTCGCCCCGAACAACTCCCGATCGATTTCGCGCTCCCGGGAAATCGGCGGCGAACTCACGCCCGGAGGACGCGCGGATCCGACTTCGTCGCACCCGTGCGGCGAATCGGCGACCAATTCGATTCCGCGCCGAATATTTCGGCGCGGCGGGTCGGCACGCGAACGAATCGCCTCCCGAATCGCCCCGCGGGGAAGCCTGGAAGCCCTCCGGTATTCTCCACGAAAACTCCCGATCGGTTCCCGCGCTCCCGGGAAACCGCTGGCGAACTCACGCCCGGAGGATGCGCGGATCCGACTTCGCCGCCCCAGGGCGGAAAATCGGCGACCGAATCGATTCCTCGCCGAACATTTCGGCGCGGCGGGTCGGCGGCGCGAACGTATCGGCTCCCGTATCGCCCCGCCGGGAAGCCCGGAAGCCCGCCGGTATTCCCCACGAACGACGCCTGATCGATTCCCGCGCTCCCGGAAAATCGGCGACGGCCGCCCGCCCGGTGGACGCGCGAACCCGACTTCGTTGCCCGCGGGCGGCGAAAGGCGTAGGCGGTCGCGGGCGTCCGCGACTTCGAATCGCGGCCCGGGCCACGCGCGGGCGCGGGCATTCGTCATCAACACGGGATTTCGAGATGAAGATCGTCGTCGCCGGACTTGGCTATGTCGGCATGTCCAACGCCGTGCTGCTTGCGCGGAAGCACGAAGTTTGCGCGGTGGATGTCGACCCGAAGAGGGTGGACATGGTCAACAACCGCCGCTCGCCCGTGCGCGACCCGGAAATCGAAGACTTCCTCGCGAACCGCGAGTTGTCGCTCACGGCGTCGACCGAGCCGTCGGCGTACGACGGGGCTTCCTTCGTGATCGTCGCCACCCCGACGGACTACGACACCGAATCCGGAAGCTTCGACACCTCGAAGGTCGACGAGGTGATCGAAGCCGCCCTCGAGGCGGAAGGCGCCCCGGTCATCGTCATCAGATCCACCATTCCCGTTGGATTCGTCGAAGAGGCGCGCGAAAGGTTCAAAACGGATCGGATCATCTTCAGCCCCGAGTTCCTCAGCGAAGGCAACGCGCTCGGCGACAACCTCCACCCCAGCAGGATCGTCGTGGGCGAGCGCTCCGACCGGGCGCGGGCCTTCGCGGACCTGCTCGCCGGAGCCGCGGAGGAAAAGGACGTGCCCGTTTTCCTCACGGAACCCGGCGAGGCCGAGGCGATCAAACTGTTCGCCAACACCTATCTCGCCATGAGGGTGGCGTTCTTCAACGAATTGGACAGCTACGCCATGTCGGTCGGCCTTGACGCGAAGCGGGTCATCGATGGAGTCTGCGGCGACAGGAACATCCGCGACGGCTACAACAATCCCTCCTTCGGATACGGCGGCTACTGCCTGCCGAAGGACACCAAGCAGCTCCTGGCCAATTATTCGGGGGTTCCGCAGAATCTCATCAAGGCCGTCATCGACGCGAACGCGACGAGGAAGGATTTCCTTTCCGAGCGGATCGTCTCCCGCAAACCGAATACGGTGGGCGTGTACCGTCTGGCGATGAAGGCGAATTCGGACAATCACCGCGCCTCCTCGATCATCGACATCATGAAGCGGGTCCGGGGCGAGGGAATCGAGGTGATCGTCCACGAACCCTCCTGCGATTTGGAACAATTCCTCGGCAACCCCGTCGTCAACGATCTAGACGACTTCAAGGAGCGGGCCGATCTGATCCTCGCGAACCGAAGGCCCAACACCGGTGAGCTCGAGGATGTCGCGGACAAGGTGTTCACCCGGGATATTTTCGGGGAGAACTGAACAACCGGCGCCGACCCCATCGCGGTCCGATCGAATCCGGAGCGGCGAAGGCATGACGGAGCGCGTGAATTCCGGCCCGCGTTCGAAGCGGTCGCCCTCGAATGGCGAAATACCCCGCGCGGCCCGGTCCTCTCGGCCGCGGGCCCCGCTCCCGCTGGAAAGACGGCCTTCATCCCGGTCCGCCCCCGCCGCCCGAGGTCATCCGACAAGCCACCTCCCGCGCGAGGGCCCGTGGTCCGGTCGGCGCGGAGCGGAGGACCGACCGTGCAAGCCACCTCCCGCGCGGGGGCCCGTGCCCATCCCGCGGGGTAACAGGTCGGCAAAACCGCCTCCCCAAGCGCGGGACCGGGGACGCGGGGCGCCTCCTCGGCCAACTTCATCACCTTTCAGCCTCTCCCGCGGGGGCCCGTGCCCATCCAGCAAGGCCAATCTACGGGCCGGCGAAAGCGCCGCCCCAAGCGCGGGACCGGGGACGCGGGACGCCTCCTCGGCCAACGTCATCACCTTTCAGCCTCTCCCGCGGGGGGCCCGTGCCCATCCAGCAAGCCAATCCACGGATCGGAAAACCGCCTGCCCACGCGAGGCCCGGGGACGCGGAGACTCCTCCCCGTGACGGCCGGCCGCAAGTCCGCTCTCCCGCGCGGTGCCGTGGACGCGAAACGCCAACCCGGTGGATATGCCGCCGCGGCCCTCCTGCCCCGCGCGAACCAAGTGAAGCAGCGTTTTCTAATGAGGGCCGGGTGAGGAACCCGCCTCCCCGCGCGGGCGTGGGGACACGCCATGGGGACGTCCGACTGCCCGCGTTGCGCCCGCGCCCGTCTCCCCCGCGCGGGCGATGGGACGCGGGAGGCCGTGCCGCGGTGGTCCGCGCGACACCGCCATTTCCGCCGGAAGTTCGGCCTTGGGGTGGATAACTCCGCGCGCCCCGCGTGATTCGTCTCCCCCGCGCGGGGGTGGCGGTGAACCGCGTTGGGGCGTTCCGGGCCCTCTTCGACCACCACTCGCGGGGGCGGTGGAAAGGACCAACCGCGTCTCCACGTCGTTCCGGACTTCGTCTCCCCCGCGCGGGGGCGGTGGTTCTCCGGCGTGATCAATCGCGGGTGTCGATTCCTTCGCCTCCCCCGTACGGGGGCTGTGGACAATGCGCCGGGCAAAGCGTAGAGTGCGGCCAACATACGAGAGCAACCCAGCGCGCGGAGCGACGCCCGCCCGCGACGGCCAACGCGCGCGACCGCCGCCGGCGGAGGCCGCGTCGCGCCGGGGAGCGCCGCGAAACGAACGGGCAGGCCGGAGGCGAACCGCGAACAGCCCGATTTTGGCTCAGGAGGAGCAGCATGCTTACACTCGCCGAAGAAATCGTCCTTCTTGTGCTCGACGACAGCAGCGGGAAGTTCGTTCACGTCCCGGAACACTCGTTCAGATACGCCCTGTCGGGCGCCGTCCTGATGGAGCTCGCCTTCTTGGACAAGGTCGACACGGACCCCGAAAAGCTGTTCGTCTTGGACTCCGACCCGACCGGGGACGACCTGCTCGACCCGGTGCTCAAGCACCTCGCCGAGGCGGCGGAGCACCGCGACGTCAGCTTTTGGATCCAGTACTTCGGGCGGGACGCCGACAACATCCGGAAACTCGCCCTCCGAAGGCTTTGCGACGCGGGCGTCCTCAAGGTCGAGGACGATCTGTTCCTTTGGGTGTTCAAGACCCGCCGCTACCCCAACCGCGACGGCTTCGCCAAGAAAGAGGTCAAGCAGCGCATCGTGTCGCTCCTGTTCAGCAACGACATCCCCGATCCCCGCGACATCGCCATCATCGGCCTCGCGGACGCCTGCCGGATTTTCCAGAGACTGTTTTCCCGGCAGGAATACGAACGGGTCAGGGACCGCATCGCCGAAATCCGCCAGTTGGAGCTCATCGGCCAGACCGTCTCCAAGGCCGTCCGGGAAATCGAACTTCAACTCGCCCAAGCCTCGGCGATCGGGCCGATGTAGGGAAGCCGGCTCCATGCCCACGCCGAACTCCGGGTGGATGGATCGACGGGCAGGCGCGGCCGGAGGACGTTCGGGGCCATGACCGAATCGAGCAGAATCCCCGCCATCCACGGCCGTCCCGACGACGCGTTCGCGTCCGGGCGGCCCGGTGGCGCGGGTGCCCCGGGGAAATCCCGTTCGGCGCCTAGCTTCCCGTTCCGGGACGTACCGGTGGTTTCCGCGCCGGCGGAAGCCCGCGGGCCGGAGGCGTCCGCGCGCGGCCGGGCCGGGGCGCGCGCATGACCAAGTGCTTGGCTCAGGGCGTTTCCCGCGCGCCCATCCCGTTCGACCCGGAACAGGCCGCGGAGGCCGTCTCGGCCCTGCCCGGGAATCTGACGTCGGGAGCCATGGGCGAACTCGCGCGCGGCGCCGCCGGATCCAGCCCCTTCCTCGCGAGGCTGCTCAAATCGCACGGGGAGTGGTTCTCCGAGGCTTCGGCAATCCCGACCGCGGAGGTCGTGGGCGGCCTCGTCTCGGAGGCGGAAGCCGCCGCGGGGGGCGATTGGGAAGACCTCCGCCGCGCGCTCCGCGTGGCGCGGGCGCGGGCGGCGCTCTTCATCGCGCTGTGCGATCTCGGCGGCGCGTGGGATCTCCGCCGGGTCACGGCGGGCATTTCCGACCTCGCCGACGGCCTGACGGACACCGCGCTGCGCGGCGCCCTCGCCGAAACGGCCCGGCGCGGCCAAATCCCCGACCCCGCGGAGGGAGACGCCGCGGACGGCCCCGGCATGTTCATCCTCGCCATGGGGAAAATGGGAGCCCGCGAGCTCAACTACTCGTCCGACATCGACCTGATCTGCCTCTTCGATCAGGAGAGGTTCGGCGAGGCGGAGCGGGGAGATGCACGGGCCGCGTACGTCAAGACCACGCGACGGCTGGTGAAGGCGCTCTCCGAACCGACCACCGACGGGTACGTGTTCAGAACCGACCTTCGCCTGAGGCCATCGCCGTCGACCACCCCGATCTGCATGTCGACGGAGGCCGCGGAGGAATACTACGCGACCGTGGGGCGCACCTGGGAACGCGCCGCCCACATCAAGGCGCGTCCTGCCGCCGGAGATATCGAGGCGGGCCGCGCGTATCTCCGCCGCCTCGCCCCGTTCGTCTGGCGCGCCCCGCTGGACTTCGCCGCAATCGACGACATCGAGGAAATCCTTAGGAAAATCCGGGTCAAGAAGGGCCGCTTCACCCCCTCCGCCGTGCCGGGATGCGATATCAAGCTCGACCCGGGCGGCATACGAGAAATCGAACTCTTCGTTCAAACCCGGCAGCTCATCATGGCCGGGCGGCTGCCGGTCCTCCGCGACCCCACGACCCTCGGCGCGCTCGCGGCGCTGAGGGACGAGGGCGTCGTCGGCGCGGACCTCTGCGGGGCCCTGTCGGAAGCCTACGTCGGGCACAGGAACCTCGAGCACCGCCTTCAGATGATCGGCGACAACCAGACCCAGACGGTGCCCCAGGAAGAGGAGGCTCGCGCCAGAATCGCCGCCCTCGATGGATGGTCGGACAGGCGCGCGTGGGAGGACGCAATCGCCGAAAGGCTCGCGGCGACTCACCGGGTCACCGAGGGATTTTTCGACGCGGGATCCAGGGAGGCCTCCGCGCCCGGCGGAAGCCCGCTCGACGCGCGGAGCGTGGAGGCCCTCGGGTTTGGAAACCCCGGGGAAGTCCGCCGCGCGGTGGAGCGTTGGCGCGCTGGCGGAATCGACGCGACCTCAACCGAACAGGCGAGGCGGATCTATTCGTCCCTCGAGGCGGACCTGCTCGCGAGGCTCGGGCGCGCCGACCATCCGGACGCCGCGCTCGCCGAATTCGACAGGTTCCTCTCCGGGCTGCCTTCCGGGGCCCGGGTGTTCGCCATGCTGAAGGCCAATCCCCTCCTTCTGGAACGAATCATAGACATTTTCACGACCGCCCCGAAACTCGCGCGCCTCATGGGGCGCTGGCCCGAGACCCTCGACACGCTTCTCACCGAGGATTTCTCCGGCGGGCCGCCTTCGCGGGAATGGCTCGAGGCGGATCTGCACATCCGGGTCGGGGACACCGGCGACCCGGAGAGGATGATCGAGATCATCAAGGTCTGGACCCGCGAAGCCCGATTCCAAACCGCCGTTCAAGTCCTGCGGGGGACGTTCGACGAATCATGCGCCGGAGAGACGTTCTCCGCGGTCGCCGAAACCGTTCTGGGCGCGCTGGTTCCCATCGTCGCCGGAAGCTTCGCCGCGGAACACGGCCCCCCGCCGGGACGCGGCATGGCGTTGCTCGCGATGGGCGGGCTCGGCTCACGGGAGTTGACGGCGGGATCCGGCCTCGAACTGGCCGCGGTCTACGACGCGGGCGACGAAGAACGCTCCGAAGGGCCGACCCCGCTGCCGGCCTCCGAGTATTTTCCGCGCCTCGCGCGCTCCCTGACCGACGCCCTCACGGCCGAAACGCCGGAGGGACGGTTCCATGAATCGGTCGAATCGCCCCTGCACACGCCGGGAGACCGTTGGCGGGACGCCGTCTCCCTGGCGTCGTTCGAAGACCACCAGCTCCGGGGCGCCCGGGTTCGGGAACATCTCGCGCTGACGCGCGGCCGCGTGGTCTGGGGCGACGCGGATCTCGCCGACGATATCGGGAGGGTCGCCGGAACTGCCCTGTCCGCGCGCCGGGAGGATCCCAGCGTCATGGTCGAGGCCCGCGCTGTTCGCGCCGAATTCATCGAAGCCAATCATGATCGACGGGACAACCACTGGTCGCTTACGCGCGCGGCGGGCGGCCTGGCGGAAATCGATCACCTTGTCCGGACGGGTGGACTTCTGCTCGGCTTGGGGTTCGGCCGACCGTCACGCGACATCTTGGAACCGCTCGCGGAGGCCGGATTGATCGACGGAGGCGACGCGCGCAGCCTCGCCGAGGCCCTGCGCCTGCAATCGCGGCTGCGGCACATCCACCGCGTCGCCGAGGACCGGGCCGACGTGTCTCCCGAGGGCGCGAAGCTCCGTCTGGCCATGGCGGGCGCGCTCGGAATCCCGGATTTCGAATCGCTTTCGCGGACGCTCGAGTCGGCGCGGGAATCCGCCGCCTCCATTTGCTCCCGTTTTTTCGGGGATCGGCGGTGAGCGTCCGCCGACGCGAGGACTCCCTCCGCGGGAGGTTTCCCGCAATCGCGGCAATCATCGCGGAAACGCGGGGTGACGGGCCACGCATACGTGGCGGCGCCCGCCCCGGCCCGTTTCCGCGACGACGCGGACCCTTGCGCCTCCGCCGATTCCCGCGTCCCCGGCCCGCGGCGGCCGGAGCCGCGGACCATTTGATCGTGCGGAATCGGCGCCGTCCGGACGCGGCGGCGCGTTCGAATCCACGCGGGCGGAGCCGGTCGGGTGGACTCGATTCCCGGCGGCGCGCGCCAGGTTCTCCGCCCCGGGAGGCGCCTCGCCTACACCGCCCGGAAATAGGAACCGTCCGCGCGGAGGGGCGTTCCGTGCGGACGAAATCCGATTCCGCGCTTGACACGGCCCCCCGGCAGGGGATGCATGACCTCGGACCCCGTCGGTCGGGACTTGCGCGGGGCGCCGTCGCGGGCTAGAACGCGGGAATGAAATCATCTTGGACCGTCCGCCAACGCGGCGGGTTCCTCCAGTGCCACAACCAAGGAAGCAGAAATGGAACTGACAGTTTCGAAGGTCGACGGCGCCACGATCATCGAGGTCGTGGGGCGCGTCGACGGCGCGACCGCCAAGGAATTCGAAGAGAAGATCACCGAGGGTGTTCCCGACGACGCCCCCGGGGCCGTCGTGTGCGACATTTCCGGCGTGGAGTACATCAGCAGCGCCGGGCTCCGGGCCGTCCTCGTCGTCGCCAAGCGGTTCCAAAAGCTCAAGAAGCCCTTCTCCGTCTGCGGCCACGCCGGGCCGGTCGCCGAGGTTTTCCGGATTTCGGGCTTCGAAAAGATCATCTCCATGCACGCGACCCGGGAAGAGGCGCTCGCGAGCGCGGGCGGCTGACGCGACGGGAACGCGGCATGGAAGAGGCGTATCATCTCCGGATCAAGCCCACGATCGAAAACCTGTTGCAGGTCGTCGTGTGGGTCGAGGCGTTCTGCGAGGCCCACCCGCCGTCGGCGGAGTACGAGTACAAGCTGCAACTCCTCTCCGAGGAGTTGTTTCTGAACGCCGTCAACCATGCGTATGGACCGGATCGGCCGGACGGGGACGTCTGGCTCACCCTGCTGCCACAACCCGAGGGCGCGTCCCTGATCATGGAGGACGAGGGTGAGCCGTTCGACCCGTTGGAGGAGGCGCCGGCTCCGGATCTGGAGGCGTCGCTCGAAGACCGGGACATAGGCGGACTTGGCCTCATGCTGGTCCGCGAGATGAGCGATCAGGCGGCCTACGAGCGCGTCGGAAACCGCAACCGCCTCGCGCTTGTTTTCGGCCCGGGACCGCTTCCGAAGATGTCCGGCGACGTGGACACTCCGAAACGGTCGAGGCTCCACGGAATTTTTCGAGATTGCCGCCCCCGGGGCATCACGTTCAGGATCGTCGCCATTCTGCTGGTTCTGCTCGCCGTCGGCATCTCCGCCGCCGCCGGGCTGAACTATCTGAAATTCGAAAGGATCCTGATCGAAACCGCCGCTGCCCGGTATGATCCGGTCCTGCGCGAGTTGAACCGCGTGGTCAACGACAGCCTCAGAAGCGGACTCACGCTCGAGTCCACGCGTACGACACAGCAGCTGCTCGACCGGTCCGCCTCGCAGTTCGGCGGCGCCTTCGACCTCGCCGTCCGTAACGCGAACGGGGCCATGCTGTTCGGCACCGAGGATTTCGAGGGCCCGTCGAAACCACTCCCGCCTCAGGGGGAGATCGTGCCCGATTATTCCGATCCGAGCCGGTTCGTCGGACACATGTCGATCGTTCAGAACGGAGTGGTCGTGGGAACGCTCTCGCTGTCCCACGGAGCCGAGGAGGTTCGGGAGACAATCCCCGTCATGGAGCGTGAACTGCGGCGCGTCGTGGTGGTATCGCTCGCCCCTCTTCTGCCGCTCCTCGCAATTGCAACGATTTTCGTTCTCGGCCGGATCGAAGGTCGGTTCCACGGGCGGATCCTCGCGGTGACGGGAATGGGGGATTTCAAATCCTCTGATCCGCTCGCCGAGGCGATCCAGCAGGTCGAAGAATCCATAAATCCGGGAGTATAGGATGTTCGGCATACGCCGCGTTTTCATGATCGCGTTTCTGGTGCTTCTGGTGGCGCCGTTCCTGCTGTTCGGCTACTTGTCGATTCGGATATTCGAGCCGAAGCTTCTGCACGAGTTCGAAACGCAGACCATCGCCGCTTCGAGCGGCGTCCAAGGGCGCATCGACCGGGCGATCGAGTCGTTCGGCGGCATGCACACGCTCAGGGACGTCGAGCCCGTTTTGGACAGCGCCCGTGAGGCGGCTCCGGGAATGAGTTTTCTCGCGGTGTCGGATACGCGCGGAAACATCCTGCATCTCTCCGCTGACAATCCCGAAGCGGTTCGACGCTCGCTTGCCCAAGTCGCATTGTCCTCCCCGGAGCGGAGCGGGGTCCGCGAGGGACTCGGCGGAATGATCGAACGCTTGACTGGAATTTCCGTTTCGGAGTCCACGACCACCATGTCGAGCCGCAGCGGAGGAGATCTGCTCGTGACCGGTTTTCCGCTCGGAGGCGACCAACCCGTCGGAATTCTGTACGCCGGTCTCGACACCGGAGCGCTGGACGCGCTGAAGCAGGACATTTGGGTCGACACCGGCGTCGTGGTGTTCGCGATCGTTCTTTTGGCCATGGAAATGCTGGTTCTGATTTTCGCGATTTATCTTCTCCGTCCGGTCTGGGCCATCGATTTCCTGACCGCCAGGCTGCGGGACAGGGATTTGCGGTTCACGCTGCGGAGTTTCGGAGGAGGCACCGCGCACCGCCTGATCCATCGAATCGACAAGACAATCACCCGCCTCGCCGCGTCCTCCCAGTCGGACAGCGGCCTTCGGCTTCCGGTTTCCGAACCGCGCCCCCTGCGCATCCCGGCGGTCAGCCACGTCCGACTGCCCCTGTTCCTCTTCTTCCTTTCCGAGGGACTTCTGCGCCCCGTGCTGCCACAATTCCTCGCCACCTTCTCGCCTCCGGGCACCGACCCGAATTTGCGAATCGGCGTGATCATGGCTGGTTTCATGGCCGCGTCCCTGTTCTCCGTTCTGATGGGATCCATCATGTCCGAACGGGCGGGCGGCGCCCGGAAAGTGTTCTTCTGGGGCTCGGTCTGCGCGGCGGTGGGCATGGCGGGACACCTCATCGCCGGGGATTTCCTGTCGATTCTGCTGATGAGGACATTCACCGGATTCGGCTACGGCCTCGTTTTCGCGGCGGCGCAGGTTCACATCGCGCAACACGCCGACCCGGCAAGGCGAACCACGGGATTTTCACTATTTCTCGCGGTGTTCGTCGCCGCGGAAATCTGCGGCCCGGCGATCGGCGGAATAATCGCCGACAGATTCGGAGACACGCAGGTTCTTCAAGGCGCGACGCTGGTGATCGTCTTCGCCGCGGCGGCTTGCGTGCTGCTGCTACCCTCCAAGGTGCCCGACATAACGAATCCCGAGGCCGAGCCCAGGGAGGAAATACCCGACATCGTCCAAATGCGGCCGGGCTTGTCAATGGACGTGGTGCGGGGGCAATGGGCAATGGTCGCGGGAGTCCTCGCCAACGTCCGCTTCACCGTGGCGATCTTCTGCTTCACGGTCCCGGCCAAGGCTTTGCTGACCGGGGGCTTGTTCCTTCTTGTCCCGCTCACGGTGTTCGCGAACGGCGGCGAAGCCGTGGAAAGCGCGCGCGTCCTCATGGGATACGGCATCGCGATCCTCCTGCTCGTGCCGGTATTGGCTCCGCTGGCCGATCGTTGGAAGCAATTCGGCGCATGGGTCGCGGTCGGCGGCATAGCGGCCGGTGTCGGGTTCGTCCTTCCCCATGCATGGGGCGTGTTCAACGGAGCTGGACTTTGGATAATTTTCATCTCCGCCATGCTGTTCGGCTTGGGCCAAACCCTTTCCATTCCGACGCAGATCAGTTTTCTCATGCAGACCGCGGATCACGAGGTTCATCGGTTCGGGAAGGGAACGGTTTTGGGAATATTCCGTTTTCTCGAGAGGCTTGGCTCTTTCGCGGGCCCGATCATCGCGGGACTGTTGCTTCTCTCCTACCCGCCGGATCTCGCGCTCATGTGGATGGGGCTCGGTTCAATTCTGCTCGCGGCCATAGGACTGAGTTGGTTCATGGCCGTCGGCCAACGTGATGAAGAGGAGGCGATCAATGCCCTGCTTGTCGAGGCGTGACCTACTGACCGGATCCGTGGCGGCCATCGCGCTGCCCGCCCGCGCCCAGACGGTCGAATCAAAGACCGTGTTCATGGTGCTCTGGCGCGGAGAAACCAACGTCGAGCGGGGCTTCCGCGCGTATTTCGAGGAATCCGGATGGCCCTTGGACATAACGGTTCGCTCCCTCGAAAGGGATCGCGGACGGTTGCCGGAGGTCATCGCCGAAATCAGGGAGGCCGACCCGGATTTGGTATACACCTTCGGGACGACCATCACCCTCGGCGTCGCCGGACGGGATCCGGGCATGATGGAATCGGTGGACGACTACCCTCCGCAGATCACCGACCGACCAATCGTCTTCACGATGGTCTCGCAACCGGTGCGGTCGCGCATCGTGAAGAATTTCGGCCCGTCCGGCCGCAACGTGACCGGAGTAAGTCCGATCGTTCCGCTGAAAACCCAGTTCGACGCGATGCGCGCATACATGCCGGTTGACAGGATCGCGACGATTTACACGCCGACCGAGCAAAATTCCGTTTTGGCAACCGAACAATTGGCCGACCTTGGAAAGCATTTCAATATCCGGATCGACCAGTACCCGGTTCCGCTTGATTCGGAAGGACATCCCGATCCCGAATCTTTGCCCGATATCATCTCCGCGGCCGCGGAAACCGGGCCCCAGTTCCTGTACCTCGGACCCGACAGTTTCATAACGCAGTACGCGCGTCTCGTGACCGGACTGGCGAACGAGCACCGTCTTCCGTCATTCGCCGCGATCGAGAACGTGCTGACGGATTCCGACGCGCTTTATGGATTGGTGGCCCCGTATAGAAAGATCGGCGAATTGGCCGCGGCCAAGGCCGAAAGCATTCTGTTCAGCGGAGGAGATGTCTCGAGGATTCCGGTCGAAATTCTACCCGAATTCTCGTATCTAATCAGGGCCGATGTCGCGCGCGAATTGGAAATCTATCCAAAGTTGTCGCTTCTCGATTACGCGGAAACCTTGGAGCCTTGAACATGTCCATCGCAGCCGAAGCGCCCCTTCCCGGATCCCGCCGAGATTTCCCGGCGCGCGCTCCATTCGACTGAACCCCTCGAAATCACACCCCGGAATGTGATCCCATCATCGCCACTCGGCGAAACACGAAGGCGCCACGAAATGATATTCTCGAGAAAAAGTCGGCCAAGCCTGCGACACAGCATCACCCTGATGGCCGCATCTTCGATCTTGATCGTCTCGGTCATTTTGGTCGCCTACGCGGAAATCCGCAGCGCCGCCCGCATTTATCAGCAACAATTGGCGTTCCGGGCCGTGCAGGTGGACCTTGTGAATGCGATGCTCGTGATCCAACACGAGCAGATGGGGAGTTTGGCCCGCCGAATCGCCGCCGACAGTCAGGTTGACGCGGTATTCAACTTCGAGCCGGCGGATTTGGAAACGGTCTTGGACGCCGCGCGGGAAGGGCTCCGTATCGCTCTGGATGTGATTGACTCCTCCGGGACCAATCTGGCCAGTTCCGCGCATTTGACAGCCAGGGTCGACGGAATTCCACCTCCCCCGGCTGGCATGGATTTGGCCGAGACCCGACTCGTGACAACCTCGGACGGCGCGCCCGTGCTGCTTCATCACAGCCCGATCCGACGCGGCGACCGGGTCGTGGGCGTGGTCCGGGCCCTGCTGCCCCTCGTGAGCGTGACCGGGGATTTCTTTCCCGGGCTCGCCGGTTTGGCCTTCAGACCGACCGACGGTTCCCTCAAGCCTCTCTCGGGAGTGATTCCCGAAATGGCGGATATTCCACCCGACGAATTGGTTACCGTTGTGACGGGGGATCTCAGAACACGGTTCCAAGCCGTGTTCATTCCGCTTGGCTTCGGCGAAGGCGGGGACATAGGCGAACTGATTCTTCTGCGCGACATCACTAGAACCGTACAGATCGACGAGCTCTTTTCCAGCCTGACCATCGTCACGGTCAGCATAATCATCCTGATTTCCCTGGGCATCCTCACGCGGTATCTCCGGTTGGGCTTCCGTCCTCTTGGAGCCACCGTTCATCTTCTCGACGCGATGTCGCACGGCGACACAAGGTTGCAGCTTCGGCGCACCGCGGAGGCGCCCTCCCCCGATCCGGAGAAAAACGGAACCAAGGATCCCACGGATGCGGGCGAGGGCGAATCGCGTCATGAAATCGACACCCTGCTGAGCACCGTCGAGAGTTTCCGGGCCAGCATCGACGCGCAAAACACCTTGATCGCCGTGCGCCAGCAGCTCGACAACGCCCGGCGCATTCAGCAATCCCTGCTTCCCCGGAGTTTCGACCTGCACCCGAAGCTGGAGATTTTCGGGAAAATGCGCCCGGCATTGGAGGTGGCGGGCGATTTCTTCGACATATTCAAATTGGAGGATGGCCGGATCGCGGTGTTGATCGCCGATGTGTCCGGCAAGGGCCTCGCGCCCGCGCTGTTCGCGGCGCAGGCCAGCGCCCTTCTGCGCGCGCAAACTCATCAACACATCGATCCAGCGGACATAATCGGCCTGGCGAACCAGGCCCTCTGCGAGCGCAACCCCGAAGACATGTTCCTGACGGCCTTCCTGGCTCTCATAACTCCGGAAACCGGCTCCGTGTCCTTCGTCAACGCGGGACACTGTGCTCCGGTGATCATCCGACAAAGCGGCGAGGTCGAGCAGATAGTGACCGATCCCGAACTCATTCTCGGCGTCATGCCGGAATTCACTTGGACACGGCACCAGATGGATGTGAACCCGGGAGACCGGGTGCTGCTGTACAGCGACGGCTTCGACGAGGCTCAGACGCTGGCGGGAGAACTTCTTGGAACGGAAAAGGTCGTGAGCATGTTCACCGAAGCCGGAGCGGACGGAAACCTGTCGAGCGAGAGGATTTCCGATATTCTGTTCGAAGGAATCGACAGGTTTTCAGCCGGAGCTCCTCAGGCCGACGACATCACGATCATAACGATAAAATCACTGGGCTGAGTCCGCCATCCGCGTCTTGCCGTCATGGCGTGGGGTTCATCGGATTGACGCGATGGCGATGTTTTCATTCCACCTCGTCACACGATTGGTCCGCCGGTTCCTTCCCCGGTTCTCCGGCGCCGACGACCCATCCCCGTCGCCCGACCACCCCGGCGCCCGACAGGCATCGCCCCCCGCGGGCAAGGCCATCACGCCCGCCGATGACCATCTCCGCCACGCCGCCGCCGTAACAGGGACGGGATGGTGACATATTTCCGCGGTGCTCACCAGCGCGTCGGCGGGGACGACACGGAGGATACCGGCAAGGAGCCGCCGAAGCTCCGGAACTTGAGCGCCATGGTCCTCCATGCCTCCGTGCCACAAGGGGCCGCGCCCCGTCCGTACACGGCATGTATGCCGGAGGGATGAAGTCGGGGACCGTGGAACACGCGGGTCCGATTACTTCGTGGATCTATCGTCCCTGATCCCCCGCTCGATGCGTTTGACCTCTTCCTCCAAAATTTGAAGCAATTCGGTGTTGGTGGATGATCGGTCGTCAATCTGACGCACCGCGGTTTCACGGGTGCTGAAACGGCTGTCCCACGATGAGAAATTCATGAAGAACGGATCGTTATCCAATTTCCTAGACGCCCCAACCAACAGCGTCGCGGCACCGAACATTTCCCACAACAGCAGGATGATCAGGCCGACCGAGACCGCTCGGACGAATCCCGACCCGGAGGACGTCGAATCATTGTCGTTCATGTCGATTTCCTTTGTTCTTTCTCGCGCTCCGCAAGAATGTGTGACGAGGAATGAACACCTACCAGATTTTTTTTGTTCATTTCAACCCATTGAACGGCCACCGTCAAGAGGTGGCATGATCGGAGTATCTCTATACTCACCCCGTTGAGGACTGTCTATTTGTCGGTGGTCTGGATGAAACGATCGCTGCGGGGGATCCATCCCGAACAGACAAAGGGCATCCACCAACCACCCGAACGGGCATATCATGAATATCAGAACTCGGCGAAAGCATAAGAACAAAAAGAGATCACGCATCGCCAACAGCACCTCATGGGCGGATCGGGATTCAACCTCCATCGCCATATGGGAACTTGGGAATTGTTCTCAATCCGACCGCTCACACCGAAGCGGTGACCTGCGGGGAACCAATCTCCAAACTCCCATTCGATCAAGTCTCAACCGGGAAGGACGTTGCATGACGGCGCAGCGCAAATCATTAATGATTCGCGTCAGACACTTCTTCGTGATCGGCCGGGGGGTCGAGGAGCAGCCTGATCGCCTCGTTTCCCTCTTCGTAATGGTTTCTGACCTGTATCATGAGGTACAACGTCATCCCCGCCAGGACGAGAGCCACGAATAGGAAGAACACCGTTAGGTATTCCCACGGCCACCACAGCCAGTGCGGCGTTCGCCGCGATGTCGGAGATTCGCTATCCATGTCGGGTTCCTTCGTTGATTCGCTCACCCTCGTCGATTCGACGAGAGTACGGTCGCATTCTACCCAGGTTTTCATAAGTTTACAATCGTCGAGCCAGCCAAAACCGGATGGCTGGCGATGGCCCAAAGAAATTCTCCATCAGACCCGACTCCCGACCAAACCCCATTATTTTGAACGCCCATCCGGACCTGGACTCCGCGGCGCGATGTGTTCGCCCGCCGAAGTTCCACCACCCTGGGGCCATCGGAAGCGAGCCCACGGTAGCGGAGAACCTTCCAAGAATCGAGGCGATTCGTCAAATCGGTGGAGCGGTTACGTGTTGCCCGGCGGACGCGAAACATCCGCGAATCGAGCCGACCACGGATGCCCGGGGCGACCTCCCACGGGTCCGCGCGCAGTCCATCGCGGTCGAACGGCACCCCAACGCGATGGTTCGGGGACCGCGGGTCGAGCGTGGGAAACGGCCCAACGATCGAAATTTTCGCGGCGCGCTTGGACCGGAGAGCGCCGTCGGAACCAACCACACGGTGATGATCTTCCCGTCCAAAATTGAACAAAATGAACCCGCCCGGCCGCGACGGGGTGTGTTGGGGTTGGTTAAAACTCGCATGCTTCCCTCAACCGGTCAACCTCGCCCTCCAGTGCCCTTAGCCGCGCGGAATTCGAAGAAGATCGCTCCACCAAACCGTAAAACGCGGTGTCATTGGAATTGACACGGTCATTCATTTCCGCGAAATACCGATTGACAAAGTCGTTGCGATTTTGCTCCGACGACCGGACTTCCATCGCGAGGAACAATGTCAGGGCACAGAAACATATCAAGAAGAGCAAAAAGATCGCCGCCGCGACCTCTGTGATTCCCCGCGAATTCGCTGTCAGCCAGCGACCCAATCGAGCGTTTGCCCCGTCCCTCATTTCGAATTCCTCTCTTTTGCCGTGTCCCGCCTGGGCACCGATCACCAACGTGTCCCATACAGTGGTTTTGCGGCAACCGCGAGCGCAATTCGATGGAAATTGACAAATCCGCCGACAGGTCAATATATGGGGAATTTCACTCACGAAAGCACCATATGGCCGCCAATTGTCACGGTTTTTATCCCGTTTCGTCCGATTCGTTCCCGGTTGCCTCATGTTTCCACGAACGGGAGCATCAATGCGAATCCGCCGCTCCACGCTTCCAGATTGATCGATCGCCTTCCGAATCGGTCGACATCTTAACCGAAGTCGGTTGCGAACCGATTCGGTCGAGCGGAACGAATCACCTACATGCCGCATCCTGGGAATGGACCATCGCCGAACGGCCTGGGTCCCATCTTCCCGAGCGGATTCGGGAGGTGACCGGAAGCGGACCGCCTCGAATGATCGGACAACCCGAACCCATATTCAGCCAACCCGCGCGGCCGCATGATGACGCAATGGTCTCTCGAAGTGGGGGAACTGTTCCTCCGGCATCCGTCGGCGGCGGGAGCGATCGTTGAAAACCCAACCGCCAGCCGTCGATTCCCCGAGACTTGGTCAAACACACAAGGTCGACACCTCTCCCGACGCCACTGGGGGGGCGCCATCCCAATTAGCCGCCCCGACCGCGCTCCCACCGATGGGTTGCGGGATGTGACCCGCCCACCGGACCAGCGGACTGCGTCCCCGGTACGACCGCACGATTCCCTATGGCCGCCCCGCCACTCACGCCATGGGCAAACTCGGAGGAAGCCGCTCCCGGCGTTGCTCCGAACGCCCCTCCCCCGCGGATTCGACACCACCATCGCGTCGCGGTTCGTGCCCCCGGATGACGCGACAACGTGTCCTCCCACCGGGATTCGACCGGGTGGAATCATCGG
>JANQKA010000295.1 GCA_028281405.1 Hasllibacter sp.
ATTCTACAACATGCTTTTGCCGGATGATGCGGCTGTTTTGTTTCGGTATAGATTTTCGGGGGTGAATCTCATCAAGCATAGTTTGGCCTACTTCCCATCACCCGACCTGTCGGAATATCATTTGAATTCAGAATTATACAGTGACGATGTAAATTTTTCCGAATGTATCCGAAAGGAAATTGTCCCAACACCTGTCCGTTTTGACTTTGATTTGAATGCTTTTCAAAACAAAATTCATCCCGCATCACACTTCACGATTGGCCAGTTCAAAAATTGCAGGATTCCCGTTTCCGCTCCCCTGACGCCACATAGATTTATCACCTTTATCCTCAAGTCCTTCTACAATACCGCGTACCATCGTCATTGTGAAAATTGGAAAAGCAAAGTCCCCGAATTTCATCCTACAATTTCCGATCAGGAACGCCTGGAATTTCACATGAATTTTGGGTCATCAGGGTGAATTCTCCCATGATCCTTTCAAAATATCATTTTTGGAATTTCCCTCCATGAATATCGATCATAATACGTATACCTCTTGATTTCAATATTATTGGCAACCAGCCAATCCTCTATTCCCGGCAACTCCCATGTCGCACAATTCACGACGCGATCATCAATAAGTTGGATTGATCGAAATAGTTTGGCGCTCGGCGCCGACGAATACCTTCTCCGCATTGATCTCATAGAAGATTCCGCGCTTGTTGAAATACTATTATCACAATGATCTCCGCGATGCATGTTTCTGTGTAGTTGGATGGGGCCGTCGCACCCAAAAGTGACGCTCGCCGATTCGAACCGGATCCTTCCTTGGGCGCGTTCATGGGCGAACAATGTTGATTCTTTGGAATCAATTAGTGCTTCCGTCGCGGAGCGCGATTCGTTGTCTCCGTCATCGATGTTTTCTTATCAGGAAAAGATATTCAATGTTGCGTTTCCTTATGTCACTGGTCCATTCCCCTGTCCACTTCATGCGTGACATGACGTTTTTCCCGTGGTCGATCTTCCTCAGGGAGACCACTTCGCCAACATTCGAAATGGCGTTCCGCAATTCTTCGGATGTCGCGCGGCCTCCGAAGCCGTAGGAGAGAATCACATGTTCCGCGCGGATTTCGCGGATTAGGTTTTCGATCGCCAAAACGGCCTTGAAACGGCCGTCTTCGTTTGTCTTGAATTCCTCGAAAACGGAGGCGGCGACGGCGTCCCGGCTGTCCACCCGCCGGTTCGCCGCTCCGAACAGCTCTGGACGGTCATTCAGGATCACCGTGGTCCACAAATGATAATATGACGCGTATCGAACCCGCGACGGAGGCATTTTTTCATTGCTTGACCCGTAGGGGGGATCGAGATACGCCAAATCGGCGGTTATTTTTTTCGCGGTCTCGAACGCGTCGCCCTTCCTAACCCGATGCTTCCTGCCGTTTCCTCCCGGAACAATCCGCGGAATCTTCAATTGAAGGCTGTTGTAGGACCGTGGTGACCAATCCTTGAGATAGGAGGAAAAGTGTCCCACCGCGCTGTCCACCCGGTCGAGGGCCAGCACAAGCGATGTCAGCGCCACCGATTTTTCAATACCCGTCAAATCGATGCGGTCGATTTCCGCGCGGATTCCGTCAAGCTTCCGGGTGTTGTGTCGCTGCCATGGTCGCTTCGTCGTGGATACAGAATCCGGGCATCCTCCGTAATGTTCGGTAAACCACCCGTCCAAGGGCCGAACGGAATTCAGGTGCTCCACGAGGTCGTGGTACTTTCGGGGATTCCCGCCCTGAAGATAGCACTTCGCGAAAGTTTCGGACCACTCCGAAATATCGGAAGAGATCACGGAATAGCCGTTCCGGGCGAACGCCTGGCTCACGCGCGTCGTTCCGGAAAACGCGTCGAACACGGATTCGGCGCCGACCTCCAAGGCCAAATCCAGTATGTGAGGCAGGAGTTTGAGTTTCGATCCGGCATATTTTATTCCCTCGGTTTCCGGAACCGATTTAACGGGATTTCCGAAATGGCCGAATTCATTTGCTGGGGCGGTCACCTGATTCTCCTTTATTTGCGCGTCACGTCCTTGATCAGGGTGTCAAGTGCGTCAGCGCGATATTCTCTGTAACATTCGAGGGCATGTGAGAACAGCTATACCAGGTTGGCCCCGAGAACGAGAGAAAATCTTGAGGCCGGGCTGCTCAGGGCGGCCATGTCTGCTCGGTCGATATCCGTTTTGCCGGAAGGGACGGAAAGTGGACCGGTCGCTGAACTCGGCGCGATTCACCTCCATGGACATCGTTGCCGATGACCATGGGCGGGCGGCCACGGGCGCAAAATGTCGCGGAAGAACGGCTTTGGGCGAAGGGGCCGTTTCCGGTTCCGGACGTTGAAGGTGCTTGAAGAATTCCATCCGAGAATCGCCGCTCCTTGCTGGAGCTGATTCGCGTAGCCGCCCGCCATTGTTCCGCGCCGGCACCGGTGGAGGTGTCGACCGCCGGAAAAGACGCGGAACGGCCCTACGATCGGCATGGGTAATCGTCCAGTGGGCGATCCGCGGTGCTCGCCCCGAGACAGGTGGTTTGCGCGAGCGAATTAGCGCGTGTCGATGTGCCACTGCTTCAACTCGTCTAATCGGCGATCGAATTGGTCGTTCAACTCGTCAAATCCGCGGTTGAATTGGTCGGTCATCGCGTCAAACCGGGCGTTCATGTCGGTTCGGAGAGCCGTGATTTCCGCCGTGCTGTTCGCAAGCTGAACCGCGACCGAATCCGCTTTGGAATCCGTGTATTCCTTCGAAGCCGTGAAATGAAAATACACCACGGCGCCAACCAGCGCCAAAAAGGCGATTGCGGCCAACGCGGAGGTCGCCATCGCGGTGACAATCTCCGGCGACCAAGTTCGGATCGCGCCATCGTGATTCTTCATGGCCGCTCCTTTCGCCGCTTGACCAAGGGTGTCACGGGCATTCCACCCGCCTACGCCGTCCTTATGGAGTATTCCGTCAACCGGCGCAACCCAAATCTGTCTCCATCAGGGATCCATCGTGAAAATTCGATTTCGGGACGCTCAGGATCGGCCGCGGCGGGGCAGACCGCAGACGGTGCGGTTCGATTCGGGACTCGCTCACGCATCGTGGGTGCGCGGCCATCGCCGCGGGACGTCGCCAACTTGGATTCCCCCTTTCCGAGGTCGATTTTACACGCCGGCCCCCTGTTTCCCCGCGCTTGTCGTCGAGCGAAGTCGTCGCGCCCACATGGTCATGCCTCCCCATTCGCCGCTCTCTCTGTCGAACCCAACAGGACCTCGGCGCTTGGTCAAGGCGCCGCGCCGCGGGCGGACGCCGGAAATCCTCGTCCATCGCGCGGATGCGGCATTGCACCCGGATCCCTGTCACGGGCTGGGA
Source organism: Hasllibacter sp. (assembly GCA_028281405.1). GTDB lineage: Bacteria > Pseudomonadota > Alphaproteobacteria > Rhodobacterales > Rhodobacteraceae > JANQKA01. The sequence continues at coordinate 3,377 of JANQKA010000295.1, forward strand.
ATTCATCCCGGCTTCGCCGCACGCCTGTTTCCGTCGAAGCGGGAACAGGTGGCCGCGACAGACATCCGCGAATCCCCGGCCCGGGACGCCGGCCCAGGGGCGGACGGAACCGGCGCCGCGAATTGAGATGACTTTATTCCGAGTCGCGCTTCTCCTCGGCGGAGCGGATTCAAGGCTCTACCCGCCACCAAGAAGGAGGTCTTCCACCGGATAGACACGAACCGACCCGACTGACGACACGGGATTCCGTTTGGTGGGCGGGCCGTGGCCCGCGTCTCGAGACAGATGATGGGCGCGAGCGAATCAGCGCGTGTCGATGAGCCACTGCCTCAACTCGTCGAATCGGCGGTCCCGGTCCTCGGATTGTTCTCTGAATCGTCGGTCCCAGTCCTCGGATTGTTCTCTGAATCGTCGGTCCCAGTCCTCGGACTGTTCGTTGAATCTGCGGTCCATTTGCTCATTCAACCCGTCAAAACGTCGATCGAATTGCTCGCTCAACCCGTCAAACCGGGCGTTCATATCGGTTCGCAGTGCCTCGATTTCCGCCGTGTTGTTCGCAATCAGGACCGCGACCGATGGCACACTGGAATCGGTGTGATCCTTCGATTCTTTGGTCAGGACAATCGCCAAGCCGCCAACCATCGTCACATAGGCGAATACCGCCAACGCTACCGTCGTCATCGCGGTGACTCTCTTCTCCGACCCCATTCGGGTCGAGTCGTCGTGGTTCCTCATGGTTATTCGTTCCGTTGCAAGCCCGGTGGCGGGGTCGCCATTGTAGGCGGGTTGGCCGAGACAAACAATCGTTACAGGCCCGCGACAGGGAGAAATTCGTGAGGTCGGGAGACTGCGGAAGTCATTGTCTGCTGTGCAGGAATCCGAAGCTTGTCGGGCGGTATGGCCAAGTTGTCCGGACTCCGGGCGCGGCGGGGTTCACCGCCACGGATTTCGTGGCCGAATACATGAGCGACGCGGCCACGGGCGTAGGAAGGCGGACCATCGCCTGCCATAAAGCAAGCGCTCATGACCGCCAATGGACGTTGATGGTGCGTGAATACTTCCATCCGGATTGCGCATCCCCATGGGGAGGGAATCGCTTTGCCGTCCGCAAAGGTGACTCGCCGCCACCAAGTGGGAGGCCCAACTTCAAGAATGACCCGGCCCGACTGACTACACGGGCTTCCGTCCGGCGGGCGACCCGGGATCCTCGCCCTGAGACAAGTGACGCGCGCGAGCGAATCAGCGCGAGTCGATGATCCATTGCCTCAACTCGTCGAATCGCCGGTCCAAGTCCTCGGTTTGTTCCTTGAATCGTCGATCCCTTTCTTCGGACTGTTCTTTGAATCGTCGGTCCCTGTCTTCGGATTGTTCCTTGAATCGTCGGTCCATTTCCATGGACTGTTCGTCGAATCGTCGGTCCATTTCCATGGACTGTTCGTCGAATCGTCGGTCGATGTCCTGGTTCAACTCGTCAAACCGGGCGTTCATTTCGGTTCGGAGAGACACGACCGCCGCCGTGTTGCCCGCGACCTGAACCGCGACCGATTCCACTTCGGAATCGGTGTATTCCTTCGATTCGGCGTAGAGAAAATACGCCATGGCACCAACCAGCGTCAAAAAGGCGATTACCGCCAACGCGGCGGTCGACATCGCGGTGACCTTCTCCGCCGACCAAAATCTAGTCGCGTCGTCGTGACTCTTCATGGCTGCTCCTTTCGCCACTTGACCAAGGTTATCATGGGCATTCCACCCGCGTTCTCCGTCCTTATGGCGCAATCCGTCGATCGGCGCAACCCAATTCAGCCTCCGTCGAAGTCGGGCGCAATTATTTGGTCTCGGCACCTTCCGAATCGGGCGCGGAGGACGTAACGTGGGCGGGGCGGGGTCGTTCCGGGACACGCCGACGAATCGCGTGGCGCGGTGGCCATCGGGGCGGTATGGAGCCAACTTGGAGCGCCCCCGTGCCGGGGGGATTTCACAGGCCCGGTCCCGGCTTTCACCGCGCTCTTAGCTGAGCAATCCCATCGCTCCCACGCGTTCATGCCTTATCCTTCATGGTCCTCCGTTGGCTCCTACCGATCCATGGCGAACGGTCAAGGCGGTGGACATTCCCCCGGCGCCAAGTAGGTCTCCCAACCGGACCGCGGCGGCGGTCAAGGCGCGTGCGGCGTGCGGCCGCCGGAATTCCGCGTCCATCGCCTGGATGCCGACATACCTCCCTTGGCCCGGTCACGGACCCAACAATCCATCCCGTTTCGTAGCATGGCCTGTATCCTCCGCCGAGGGAACGGGTGGCGGACGACGGATTCCCGCGAATCCCCGGCCCGGGACGCAGGACAGCGGACGGACAGAATCGTCGCCGCGAGTGGAGCGGCGGCGACTTGAGTGGGAACACGTTCCGGTTCGCCTATAGTATCGTCAGACTTCAACGATTGGAATCGAGAGACCGGAATCCCGCGGCCCGATTCCGAACATGCCGAAGGTGCTCCGTCGACGTTCCGTGAATCCGTCGTGGTCCTGGAATTCCGTCGAATCCGGGCCCGGTTCTGATTTCCTCCCCTTCTCCTCCGCCGCGAACGGCGGCGGAGGAGAAGGTTTCAAATTCCAGAATCGCATTCGGGAACCGATCATTCCCGCTCCGGCGGAGCCGCCCCGGAGGATTTGCCTCCAGGTTGGCTCGGGCCTTTATTTCAAGGCGCGTTCGGCGGCGAACAGCACATCCTCCGCGCGGAGCCAACCGGGAGATCCCGTCGGCAGCAAGCCCATGGCGCGCCTCGCGTTCGTGGCCGCGTCCATCGGCTTGCCAAGCAGCGCGTATCGTTCCGCCGTCACGGTCGACGCCATGCCGTTTTGGCCCGTTCTGGAATAGGCCACCGCGAGATCGCGCAGCATCCGCGGCCCGGCGCCGCCGCGGCCGCGGGCCTCGTCGAGTTCAACGAGCGCCTCCTCGGGCCGCCCCGCGGCGAGCAGCGCCCGGCCTAGGCCCCCTCGGATCAACGGTTCTCCAGGGCCAAGGGACGCGGCCCGCCGGTAGGCGGACACCGCTTCGTCAGGTCGTCGGTTTTCGAGAAGGATCTGACCAAGCAATTCCGCGTAATAGGGGTCTTTCGGTCGTATCCGCGTCAGGTTCTCCGCGTTCCGGATCGCCTGGTCCGGGTTCGGCAGGCGATGGTGGGCGATCGCCCGGACGAGCGTCGCGATCTCGCCCCGGTCGTCCGAATCGAGGTCGCCGAGCGCGCGCGCCGGACCACCGAGGTGGGCGCCGAGTTTGGCCCGCAGGCGGGCGTGCCAATAGGCGGCGCGGGCCGGGGTTTCGGCCTCCACGGGTTCCATGGCCGCCACGCGGATCCGGAGCGTCCGAACGCGCTCGCCGGTCGCCGGATGCGTCCGGACGTAGGGGTCTTGGTGGGCTTCGGAAAGGGCCTCCTGGCCCCGGAAGGTTTCCATCACCCGGATCATCGCGGCGGGATCGATTCCGGCGCGGGCGAGATAGCGGAGCGCGGCTTGGTCCGCGGCCGCCTCCTCGGCGCGGGTGTGGCCGAGAAATGCCCGTCCCGCGGCGGAGGCTCCACCGATGGCCACGCCGAGCATCGCCGGATGCGCTCCGCCGACGACCGTCGCCGCTCCGGCGATCAAGCCGGCGGCGGCTCGCCCGCGGGCGGCGTCCGCGTTGCTCATGCGGCGGGAGATGTGTCCGTTGGCGATGTGGGCGGCTTCATGGGCGAAGACGGCCTGCACCTCTTCGACGCTCTCCAACCTGAGCAGGAGGCCCGATGTGATCGCGACCGTGCGCGGTCCAAGAACCACGGCGTTGAGCCTTCGGTCCTTCAGGACGATGAAATTCATCCGGCCCGCGCCAAGCCCGGCGGCGGCGGTGACGGGCGCCGCGATTTCGCGAAGGGCGCGCTCGATCCCGGCGTCGCGGATCACCGCGGCGGCGCGGGCCTGCGGCGCGGCGGCCAGCGTGAAGAGAAGGACGAGGATCAAGCGGCGCATGGCGATTTTCCGTTCGGACCCGGGCTCCGACGCGGCCGTCCGGGAGTGTTGGTCTCGACTTATCTCCGGATTGCTCAAAATCAAGAGGGAAGGCGGTCTCCGCGCCAATTTGGCCGGCGTCGTGGAGGATGGAAACGAATTGTTGATTGGCCGCGCGTTGTCGCCGTATCGCGTGTGGAACGTGAGAGGGTGGAAAAACGGTTGGCGCGCGGCGGGAGGACCGGGGCGTTCGGGCGTCGGCGACGCGCGCGGGCGGATCCGGCGGACGGTATCCGATCATGCGTCGTCATCGACCGTCGGCGGCGCGCGGGTGCAACCTGTCGGCGCGCGGCGGGATGACAGGGTCGTCCGGGCGTCGGCATGCGCGCGGGCGGATCGGCGGACCGGATCCGATCATGTAGGTGACGCCGACCTGCGGCGGCGCGCGGGTGGAACTGGCCGACGCGCGGAGGAGGACCGGGACGTTCGGGAGTCGGCGATGCGCGCGGACGGAACCGGCGGATCGGATCCGATCATGTCGGAGTCACCGATCGTCGGCGGCGCGCGGGCGGAACCGGAGCCTTCGTTGTGGTTTTCTGGTCGTTTCGACTCCGAAATCGGGTTGGCGACGATCCGCCAGCGTTCGCCGAACCGGAAAATCCGGTGTTCCGCGCCGGCTGGGCCGGGCGAATCCGCGACTGGTCGTCACTTCCATTTCCCATGGGGACGCGCGGGCGGAACCGGACGGACCGCCCCGCGGGGGCTCGGTCGATGGCGCGTTTGCTCGATTCCCGCCGGGTCGCGGGTGACCGGGGCGCGTGGCGCGGAACAAATCCAACGCATTGGCGCGTGGGATTCGCTTGGAAGCGCGTCCAGGAGGAGGCGGAGATTTCGGGGAAGGCGGGCTTGCGGCCGCAGGCGCGCGCGAATATCCAAGCTGTACCACCCCGGGAGCATGTCGCTTCTGCGGAGGCTTGCGGCCGCGGGCGCGCGCGATTATCCAAGACTTCGGGCCGTCAACGGAGGTGCGCCGTGGAATACCTGCCAAGGGACTATCTGCCCGTCATAATACTGATCGCGCTGGCGGTCGGGCTTGGCCTGATTCTGATTCTCGCCGCCGCGGTCGTCGCGGTTCGAAACCCCGATCCGGAAAAGGTCTCGGCCTACGAGTGCGGCTTCAACGCCTTCGACGACGCGCGCATGAAATTCGACGTGCGGTTCTATCTGGTGTCGATCCTGTTCATCATCTTCGACCTCGAGGTCGCGTTCCTGTTCCCCTGGGCGGTGGCTTTCCCCGGGCAGACGGACCTCGCGTTCTGGTCCATGATGGTGTTCCTCGCGGTGCTGACGGTCGGTTTCGCCTACGAATGGAGGAAGGGCGCGTTGGAGTGGCAGTGACGCGTTCCGCGTTCGCC
>JANQKA010000332.1 GCA_028281405.1 Hasllibacter sp.
ATCCGGAAAAAGCCCTCGGCCTTCGGGTCGTCCCCGGTGCCCATGCCGAGACCGACCCCGAGCGTGAGGCCCGCCCGTTCCTCGGTCCACTTCCGAAGCTCCGCGCCGTGGGGGGCGCCGACCCGCAGGGCCGTGACGACGTGGCTGCGGTGGGCCGGATCCGCGACGTTCATCTCCATCGGACCGCCGGAGCCCCAAATGTCCACGGCGGCCCACACCGCGCGGGCGAGCGCCTCGTGGCGGGCCCAAACCGCCTCGAGACCCTCCTCCGCGATCATGTCCAACGCCTCGCGGAGGCCGAACAGGTGATGGGTGGGAGCCGTGCCCTTGAACTGATCCGCGTAGAATTCGGGTCGGGCGCGCGGAATCCAATCCCAGTAGGGCGAGCGGCAATCCACCCTCTCCCGGCGCGCCTCGGCGCGTCCATTGAACCAGACGAAACACATTCCCGGCGGCGTCATCAGCCCCTTTTGGCTGGCCGAGAGCGTGACGTCGACGCCCCAGTCGTCCATGCGGTACTCCTCGCAACCGAGCGAGGCGATGGCGTCCACCATCAACAGGGCCGGATGCCCCGCCGCGTCCATGGCGGCCCGCACGGCGGCGACATCGTTGCGGACGCTCGTGGCGGTGTCCACGAAAGGCAACAGAACAAGTTCGATCCGCCCCTCCCGGTCCGCCCGCAGGGTCTCCTCGACGCGGTTCGGGTCGATCGGCGAGCGGCGCCCGAAATCGATCATCTCCACGTCCCCTCCCATGCGGCGGGCGCACTTGGCCCATCCTTCGCCGAACCATCCGGTGGACAGGACGAGGACGCGGTCACCGGGGTTCATCGCGTTCGACAGCGACGCCTCCCAGCCGGCGTGGCCGTTTCCGATATAGGACACGACATGTTCCGAGGTTCCCGCCAAACGGCGAAGATCGGGCCAAAGGGTGGCCGTCATTTCGACGAGGTCGCCCTCGTAGATGTTCGGCGAGGCCCGGTGCATGGCCCGCAGAACCCGGTCCGGCATCACCGACGGGCCGGGAATGGCGAGATACTCGCGACCGTTCGACAGCGGCATGTGACACCCCGGTTCCTGAATTCCCCGGCGGGATTAGGCCCGCGCCGCGGCGCCGTCAATCGCCCCGCTTGCGCCCGCGGGCGGGTCGGCCTATGCCGCGCGGGTCATGGTTTCTTTCCTCGACGAATACTTCTCGAAACTCGAACGGAGCCTGCGTCCCGCTCCGGGCGCCGATTACGGCGACCCCTCGGTGCGGCGCAGGGCGATGGCCCATTTCCTGCTGTTCGACCACCACCTGCTGCGCTTGCCGTGGACGAACCTCGGAGCCGTCGCCGACGGGGTGTTCCGGTCGAATCAACCAACGCTGGCCCGGCTGCGCAGAATGCGCGACAAGATGAGGATCAAGGCGGTCCTCAACCTGCGCGGCACCAGCACCCGGCCCAGTTTCCGCTTCAGCGAGCGGGCCTGCGAGGAACTCGGACTTGACCTTCACGTCGCCGACATCCGGGGACGCCGGGTCAATCACAGGGAAGCCCTGATCAACCTGCTGGACATTTTCCGGAAGATTCCCACGCCGTTCGTTCTTCATTGCAAATCCGGAGCCGACCGTTCCGGACTGGCCGCGGCACTGTACCGGGTCATCATCCTCGGTCATCCGGTGGAAGAGGCGCGCAAGGAGTTGTCGCTCCGTTACCTCCACGCGAGTTGGACCAGCAGCGGGATCTGCGGCTTCTTTTTCGACCACTACCTCGCCGAGACGAAGAAGCGGCCGATGGACATGGAGACATGGATCCGGGAGGTCTACGATCCCGATAGATTCATGCGGGCCTACGAGGCCCGGGCGAGCGGGTGAATCGTCCAAAGTCCGCTTCCGGCGGGAAGTCGCGCCTTTTCGGGTGGCTTTGGCGGACCTATCTCAAGCAAAGCGCGTGGATCGTCGCCTTCGCGTTCGCGCTGATGACCTTCGAAGGCGGAGCGATGGGGGCCTTCAGTTACATGCTGAAGCCCATGTTCGACGACGTGTTCATAGCGGGGAACGCGGACGCGCTGACCAGGGTCGCGTTTGTGATCGCCACGATATTCGTCGTCCGGGCCGCGTCCTCGGTCTCGCACCGCGTCATCATGACCTACGTGGCCGAACGCACCGTCATACGCATCCAGAAAGATTTGCTGATGCACCTGATGGCCCTCGACACGCTGTTCCATTCGAGCCACCCGCCGGGCCACCTCATACAAAGGGTGCAGGGCGACACGGGCGCGGTGTCGCAGGTTTGGGGCATGTTGATCACGGGCCTCGGACGCGACCTCATTTCGCTGATCTCGCTCTTCGGGGTCGCGTTCTACATAGATTGGCGTTGGACGCTGATCGCTCTGGTCGGAGCCCCGATCATCATGCTTCCGGCCTTCGCCGCGCAGCGCGTGGTCCGTCGGTTGTCCAAAACCATTTACGAGGTGACGGCGCGCCTTTCGACGCGCCTCGACGAGATATTCCACGGCATCAACCCGATCAAACTCAACCAGCTCGAGGAACTGCAGGGGAACCAATTCTCCGACCTCAACGACCAGCGGGTCCGCTCCAATATCGCGGTCTCCTTCTGGCAGGCCATGGTGCCGGGACTTGTGGACGTGGCCTGCGCCATCGGCTTCGTTGGAGTGCTGATCTACGGCGGCGCCCAAATCATCGAGGGCGAAAAGACCGTGGGCGAGTTCATGGCGTTCTTCACCTCGCTGGCCCTGGCGTTCGACCCGCTCAGGCGCCTCGGCAATCTCGCGGGCAGCTGGCAGAGGGCCGCGGCGGGAATCGAGCGCATACTCGAATTGTTCGAGACTCGCGCCACCCTGACATCGCCCGAGCGCCCCGCGCGGCTAAACAGGCGCGACCTGACCATCCGCTTCAAGGACGTGCGCCTCGATTACGGAGACCTGCCCGCGCTCGACGGCGCGAGCTTCGTGGCCGAAGGCGGCGCGACGACCGCCTTGGTGGGTCCATCCGGCGCGGGCAAATCGACCGTGTTCAACGCGCTGACGCGTCTCGTGGATCCGTCTTCGGGACGGGTCGAGATCGACGGAACGAGCGTGACCGATCTGAGCCTGGAGAGTCTGCGGGGGTTGTTTTCCGTGGTCAGCCAGGACGCCCTACTGTTCGACGAGACGATCCGGGACAACATCCTGCTCGGCCGAGAAGACGTGGACGACGCCCGTCTTTCGGAGGTGCTCGAGGCGGCGCACATCACGGATTTCATCGACAAAATGGAGCGCGGCCTCGACAGCCCCGCCGGCCCGCGCGGTTCGAACCTGTCCGGCGGCCAGCGCCAGCGGGTGGCGATCGCCCGCGCGATTTTGCGCGACGCGCCGATTCTCCTGTTGGACGAAGCCACCTCCGCGTTGGACACGCATTCCGAGCGGCTCGTGAAGAGCGCGCTCGACCGCCTGTCGCGCGATCGCACGACGCTGGTCATCGCGCACCGCCTGTCCACCATCCAGCGCGCCGACAAGATCGTGGTGATGGAGCGTGGCCGGGTCGCGGAGGTGGGAACCCACGAAGAATTGCTCTCCTCCGACGGCGTTTACGCGGGGCTGCACAACCCCCGGAAGGATGTTGTCGCGGCAAAGGCGCCGAACCCGGTCGGCGGGGACTGACGACCCGGGCCGGCTCCCCGGCCACTGCCCCGCGATTCGCCGGCGGCGGCGTCCGAGGGGGCTGTCGCCCCCGGGTCTGCGCGCCGGCCACGGAGAGGCGCGCCGACCGGAAACGGATCCTGCGCCTGTCCGCGTTTTATCGAAAACATGGAATTCCGCCGACTTCCGAATTTTCGGATTTTTCACGGGGGACCGGCGAGTTAACGCGGGCCGCGAATCACCCGCGGGGTGATTCGCCCACGACCGAATCGGGCCAAGGCGCCGCGGGCCGAATCCGGTCCCGACGACGCCTCATGGAAGGGCCGGCGGACGAATCGGCCCGAACCGATTCGTATTGAGCGGCGCGCCCGCCCGCGCCGTCGCGGGACGGATCAACGACGATACGAGCGGACCAGCGTGTCGGGGCTGACGCCCGCGAAATACCGCGCCAGCGTCCACAGATTTCGACCGCCGCGGCGGAACCAGCCCCCGCGGCGGTACCTTTCCGCGCTCGTCACGGCCACCGATTCGAGAATCGCGACCCGCGGCAGGGCTCGGACCAGCGCCACGTCCTCCATCAACGGAATCTCCGGATAGCCGCCGGCCTCCTCATACAGGCGCCGCGGCACGAGCAGTCCCTGGTCGCCGTAGGGCAGGCCGAGACGGCTGCGCAGGTTGGCGTACCCGGCGACGAGCCACGCCGCCGTTCCCGTCGCGTCGAACGCCAGGCGGAACGCGGCGGGGCTTCCCGATGGAAGGTGCCCCGCGACCTCCCGCGACCAGCCGGCCCGGAGCTCCGTGTCGGCGTGCAGGACCAGCAGCCATTCTCCCGCCGCCGCGGCGCATCCCCGCCTCAGCTGCGCGCCCCGCGAAGCGGCCCCCTCGACGATCCGGGCGCCGGCCGCGTCGGCGATCCGCAGGGTTCCGTCGGCGCTGCCGCCATCCGTCACGATCAACTCCCGCAGAAGCCCCTCCTCCAGACCTTCGGTCAGGGACGCCAAGGCGACGGGCAGCCCGCGGGCCGCGTCGAGCGTCGGGATCACCACGGAGATCGGAGCCGGCATGGCTTGCCTCCGGAGAAGTCGGCGCCGGAGCGGACCCGGCCCGAAGGAGCTCCGGCTTCGGCGCCTTCGCGGCCACTCCGTCGCGGCGGGTCGCGGCCTTCGACGATTCGCGCCGAACCTCCCGCTCCCCCCGAAACCGGTTCCATCGAATTCATGGCGGCTCCGAACGCGCCCAATCCGGCGGCGCCGCCCGGGGGGCCGGACGATCCGCATGGAACGCGCCGCGGTTCCCGGGTCGATTCCATCGAAGCCCGGGCCGACCTATATTCTGGGGCATGACCGGAAACGCCTCCGCCGAACCGCGCCGAACGCTCGCCGTCGGGGGATCCGACCGCCGCGCCTTCCTGCAGAATCTCGTCACCAGCGACGTGCCCGAGGCTCCGGGACGCCTCGCGTGGACCGCCCTGCTCACGCCGCAGGGCAAATACCTGACGGAGTTTTTCCTGCTGGCGCGCGACGTCGACATCCTTCTGGACGCCCCCGCCGACGCGGCGGACGCTTTGGCCGGCAGGCTCGGCATGTACCGTCTGCGCGCGGACGTCTCGATCTCGGAAGCCGGCCTCCACGCGCACCGTGGACTCGGCCCCGTCCCCGATGACGGATTCGCCGATCCCCGCCACCCCGGCCTCGGCTGGCGCGCCTACCGGGAAACCCCGCAGCCCGAAAGCGGGATCGATTGGAACGAGGCCCACGTCGAGGCCGGCGTCCCGGTTCACGGAGCGGATCTCGTCGTGGACGGCAGCTACATCCTGGAGATGGGCTTCGAAGCGGCGGGAGGGGTCGATTTCCGCAAGGGCTGCTACGTGGGCCAGGAGGTGACGGCCCGCATGAAGCACAAGACGGAACTGCGCAAAGGCCTCGCCCGGATCGGCCTCGGAGGCCCGGTCCCGACCGGAACGGAGATCGCCGCGGGCGGCAAGCCGGTGGGACGCGTCGGCACGGTCTCCGGGAATCGGGCGCTGGCGCATCTCAGGTTCGACCGGGCCGGGGCGGGCGGCCTGACCGCGGACGGACGGGAGGTGACGCTTCTGGACCGGCTGGTCTGAAGCATCGCCCGGCCCGTCGGCGGTCACTGGGCCCGTTCCGAGTATTCCATGGTTTCGGTGTTTACGACGACGCGTTCGCCCTGCGCCACGAAGGGAGGAATCATGATCCGGAAGCCGTTGTCCAGCACCGCCGGCTTGAAGGAGTTCGCCGCGGTCTGGCCCTTCACCACCGGTTCGGTCTCCGCGACCTCGCAGGTCACCTTCTGGGGCAGCGTCGCGTTGAGGGCCTCGTTCTCGTGGAATTCCACCTTCACGGTCATGCCGTCCTGCAGGAACGGACGCCTGTCGCCGAAGATGTCGGCGGGTAGCGATATCTGCTCGTAGGTTTCGGCGTCCATGAAGTTCAGCATCCCGTCCGATTCGTACAGGAATTGCTGGTCCTTCTGCTCCAGCCGGACCCGGTCCACCTTGTCGGCGGAGCGGAAGCGTTCGTTGAGCTTGGAACCGTTGCGGAGGTTCCTGAGTTCGACCTGGGCGAAGGCGCCGCCCTTGCCGGGCTTGACGTGGTCGACCTTCACCGCGGCCCAGAGGCCGCCGTTGTGCTCCAGCACGTTTCCGGGACGGATCTCGTTTCCATTGATCTTGGGCATCTGGCGGACCCTTGCCGTGTGTTGCGGAGGCGCCGCCCATACCCGGTGCCGGCCGGGGATTCAAGCGGAAGGAGGGCGGCGGCGGCGACTTATGCGCCTGACGCATATCCGGTTTGCGATTTTGTGGTAACACCGCCGTCACGAATGCGTCATAATGTGGTCCAACCTGAAGTGTCTGCCAGTAACAAGGATGCAATATGAGAGATTTTGTTGATGGAACCGCCTACAACCACGAGCAGGGGCAGCGCGCGCGCAAGCTCTTTTCGGCCGTGGTTCTGGCAGCCCTCGACGACGCGGTCTCGGACGACAAGAAGTACGGCAACGGTCCCGAGCAGATCGCCCGCTGGGCGCGCTCCCGGGACGGCCGCGAAGTCCTGAGCTGCGCCGGAATCGACCCCAACGAGCGGGTCGTCGAGGGTTTGATGAAGTTCGTCCGCAACGGCGTTCGGACTTCGGTCGCGCTCAGCCGCGAGGAAAGCGCGCGACGCCATCAGGCCGAGGCGGAAGCCGAAGCCGAGGCCGAAGCGGCCTGACGAAACCACCACTTTCTACCGAGACGCGCCTCCCCGGGCCCACGCGGCCCGGGGGGTGCCTCGGGTTTCAGAACATCCAGTAGAACGCGCCGCCGCTCAGGAATTCCAGGGCCACGAGCAGCGCGAGGAGCGCCCGCAGCCAGATCCGCCGATGGCGGGCGAACGCGAGGGCCGCCAGTCCGACGCTGGCCAGCACCTCCAGCGGGGCCACCACGCCGGCGTGATGGCGGCCGTCCCAGTAGCTCACCGGGCTTTCGAATACCCAATCGGAGACTGGCCAGAAGTGCGGGCGCCCGTCGTCGTGGTGAAGCGGGAAATCCAACGCCAGATGCAGCAGTCCCGCGGCGGCGAAGGCCGTCAATCGCGGCATGCGCCGCCAAAGCGCCGCCGCCAGGATCCCGCCCCAAAGAAACACCGAATTGTCGATGGCGAACACGGTCTGCCACCGGTCCGAGAAATACAGCTGCCCGAACACCACGGATTCCGGAATCCCCAGGATGAAGAGCGACACCCCGGCGAGGAGATAGAGCGACAGATCCGGGGCGAGCGCTCCGAGCAGCGCCGCTCCCGCGGTCCCCCGTCGCCCGGGGTTGCCGAAAGCGGCGACGCCGAAGATCAGATGCGCGGGCGTGTTCATGGAGACTTCGCGGGAGAGCCGCCGTACCCGCGGTCGGCCAGGGCGCGTTGGACTTCGCGCCGCGCGAGTTCGCGCACGATCCCTTCGCCGGGCCCGCCGCCGAGCTCCTCGCGAACCACATCCGAGATCAGGCCGCGCAGGGTTTCCAAGTCCAACGCCGGCCCCGGCGCGGAGGATCCGCCCCGTTCCGGGGAACCGCCGCCGCTCTGAATCCCGGGGACGCGCATTTCCTCCGTGAGCATCAGGCGAGGCTTCGGCGACCGGGATTCATCCGCGCCGCCGGCGCGTTCCGGCTGACCGCGCTCCGCCTCCGCCCCGCCCGCGGCCGTCGCCGATTCGTTCCCCGTCGCCGACGGAAGCGCGGAGGACTTCCCGACGGGTCCGTTCCCGCCGCGGCCCCGCCCGCCCGGCGCACCGGCCAACCCGGACTCCGCGGTTCCGTAACCCGACCACCCGCTTCCGCGCGGGCCGGACGTCCGGACCGTTTCCGATTCGGAAAGGAAGGAACGCTCCGATCCGCCTCCGGGCCCGTCCCCATGCCGATCCTCCGCGCCATCCTCCCCGTTCATCGTCGGTTCCCCCGCGTTGGCCGATTCGGCATCCCGCGGGGCGCGGTTCGATTTCTCGGCGTCGCCGGACAGGAACCGCTCCCGCTCGGTGGTCCCGGTCAAAGGGCCGGCCCCCACATCGGAGCCCGATTCGGAAGACGGGAATTCCGTTCCCTCCGCGGGATCCTCCGGGGCGCCGCCTTCGACGCCGACCGCGGCCCCTTCACCGGATCGGGTCGCGCCCCCGATCGGGATTTCCATTCGATTTTCCGACATCGCGGCATTCCCCCTCGCGTCAACCGAGATCACGCGCCGACGGACGGAACCCGGGAGGGACCGCCGTCCTATTCCTTGCCGATCGCGCGCAGCACCCGGTCCAAATTGGCGCCGCCCAGGAATACCGGCGGCGCGGAATCGAAGTAGTCGTAGTACGTCGTCGGATCGTAGATCGGAACACTCAGGCCCAGGTGCTCCACGGTGAGCAGTCCCATTTGCGAGAGCAGATCATACCGCGCCACCTGGGCCCTGATTTCGGAACGCACGAGGCCGGTCCTGGCGTTCAAAAGCTCCAATTCCGCGTTGAGCACGTCAAGCGTGGTCCGGGCTCCGAGCGCGGCCTCCTGCCGCACTCCGCGGAAGGCCACCTCCGCGGCGTCGATCTGCTCGTTCGCCGCCACGATCGACGCCTCGGCGACGGAGACCGCCGTCCAAGCGTTACGGACCCGCTGGCGCACGTCCCGGGTCGAAGAGTGAAGTCGCGCCTTGGCGGAATCGGCCCGCGCGAACGCCCCGCGGAATCCCGCCAACCGCGCGCCCCCCTGATAAATCGTGGCGTCGAGGGTGACGCTCAACTGCCGTTGGATATCGCTGTTGGCGGGCCCCTGCCTCCGGTCGAATTGCGTGAACGAGCCATTGAGGGAAATGGTGGGCCGCATCCGTCTCTTCGCCGCCTTCGCGCCGAGATCCGCGGCCTCGGATTGATGACGCGCCTCGAGAACCACGGGATGCCTGCGCATCGCAACGGCGGTGGCGTCTTCGATGGAGGCGGCGGTCGCCGGAGCTTCCGGCGGGGCCGACAACGTCTCCGGCAGATCTCCGATCCAGCGGACGTATCTGGCCCGGGCGTCGGACAGGTCGCCCTCGGCGGTGACCAGCGTGGACCGCGCCGCGGCGAGGCGGGACCGCGCGAGGGACACGTCGGTCCGGGTGATTTCTCCCACCTGGAAGCGGTCCCTGGCGGCCCCCAACTCGCGCGTGATGAGACGGACGTTGTTTTGGCTCAGCTGGACGATCCGTTCCATTCCGCGGGTTTCGACATAGGCGCTGACCGCGTTCAGCAGCACCCTCTGCTCGACGTCGAGCAGCGATTGCCGGGTGGCCAGAACGGTGGCCCTCATTGCGTCCGCCGCGGCCGCGTTGGCACCGAAGTCGTAAAGCTGCCATGAGATCTGCAGCGCTTGGCTTCTGGCGATGTCGTCGTCCTGCCCCGGCGCGGTCGGCGACTGGCCACCCGCGGTCGAGACGAATTTCAAAATCGGGCGCAGCGCGGCGCGCTGCTGTCCCACGTCCTCGTCCGCCGCCCGCAGCAGGGCGCGGTTCTGCTCCAGAAGGTCGGATTTGAGATAGGCCTTCTCCAGCGCTTCGGCGAGGGTTTCCGCCCGGGACTCGGCCGCCCACGCGAGCGCCAGCAGCGGAACCGCCGCGAAGGCGAGGATGCGTTTGATCATGACGTTAATCCCGGAAACCATCAGAGCCTGAAAAACTCGGCCGCTTCGAACCCGGAGACGGTCGGCGCCCCGGCGTGGAAGGAATCGCGCCAAGTGACCGCGCCGTCAAGCCGATGGCCGACCCGCGCCACGCCGAGCGCCCCGTCGTTGAACAGCGCTCCGATCCTGCCGCCATCCCTCAGTTGCCCGGTGAGGGCGTCCGGCACGGTCTCGACGCCTCCCTGTATCAGGATGACGTCGTAGGGCGCCTGTTCGGGGCACCCTTCGGCCAGGTTCCCCGTCAGGACGCCCGCGTTGTCGATGCCCTGCTCCGACAGGGTGCGCTGCGCTTCCTCGGCGCGTTCCTTATCGTCCTCGACGCCGACCACCGCCTCCGCGAGCCGCGCGGCGACGGCGGTGGAGTAGCCGAGGCCGCATCCCAAATCGAGAACCAGTTCGTCGGGCTGGATGTCCACCGAGTCTAGCATCTTGGACAAGGTGCGCGGCTCCAGCATGACGCGCCCGCCCCCGAGGTCGATGTTCTCGCCCGCGTAGGCCAGGTCGCGCAGGGCGTCCGGAACGAAAGCTTCCCTCGGCAGCTCCAGCATCGCCGCGATGATCGGGAATTTCGTCACGTCGGACGGGCGCACCTGCGTGTCCACCATCATGGCGCGCCGGGTATCGAAAATGGTCTTTTCCACCGGGGGGCTTTCCGTCGATTCGCGTTCCGCACAGTGCCACCTTCCGCCCGCCATTTCAACCACCCGGCGCGGGGACTGCCGCCCCCCGGGGATTCCGCGGGAAAGCCGAGCGGCGGCACCGGGAT